>JAFADT010000071.1 GCA_023424585.1 Pseudomonadota bacterium | reverse complement strand
ACCACGCTGGGGGCCTACGAGCACCAGGACATCCCCTTCGAGCGGCTGGTGGAGTCGCTGCAAGCGAAGCGCGACCTGGGGCGCATGCCGCTGTTCCAGGTGCTGTTCGCGCTCCAGAACGCGCCGGTGCCGGAGCTGTCGCTGCCCGGCCTCACCGTGCGCCCCGCCATGATTGGGATGCGGACCACGTCCCAGTTCGACCTGAGCCTGGACCTCGACCGCCGGGCGGACGGTTTCCGGGGAACGCTCGAGTACGCCACGGACCTCTTCGAGCGCCCCACGATGGCGCGACTCTTCACCCACCTGCACGTGCTGCTGGAGGCGGTGGTCACGCGACCGGACGCACCGCTGTCACGGCTGTCGCTCATCTCGGAGGAGGAACGCCGCCAGTTCCTCGGTGACCTGGCAGGCAGCGCGTCACCCTTCGACGGAGAAAGCACACTGCACGGCGACTTCGAGGAGCAGGTGCTGCGGACCCCGGACGCGGACGCCGTGGTATTCGGGGACACGACGCTGTCCTTCCGGCGGCTCAACATCCGGGCCAACCAGCTCGCCTGGCACCTGCGGTCGCTGGGCGTGGGCCCGGAGGTGACGGTGGGCCTGTGCCTGGAGCGCTCGGCGGAGGCCATCATCGCGCTGCTCGCGGTGAACAAGGCCGGCGGCGCCTTCGTGCCGCTAGACCCCAGGGCGCCGGCCGCACGCAAGTCGTTCGTCCTCAAGGATTGTGGCGCGTCCGTGCTGGTGACGACACGGGCGCTGCAAGAAGCATGGCACCCGGAGGTGCCCCACCTGGTGCGGCTGGACGCAAAACCTGTCGGACAGTCGGACAGGTTCTGGGAGACCACGTCGGCCACGGGTGACCAAGAACCTGTCGGACAGTCAGACAGGTTTCGGACGACCACGCGAGTCCCAGGCGATCACGAACGCGTCGGACAGTCGGACAGTCATGAACCGGCTGGGCGAACGCTGGAGGCCCTCGAACCTGTCGGACAGCCGGATCAGCGCCGGGAGACCGTGTCGGCATCGGGCGACCACGAACCTGTCAGACAGTCGGACAAGCTTGAAGGGGCTGGGCGAGCACGGGGGGACAGCGAACCTGTCGGACTATCAGACCGGTTCTCAGAGTCACCGACGACGACGCTCGGAGACTTTGGACCTGTCGGACGGTCGGACCGATTGGGGAGCACCGGACCGGCACCGGGGACTCGCGGGCCTGTCGGACAGTCTGACCGATTGGGGATCGCTGGACCGGCACCGGAGGCCCGCGAACCTGTCCAACCGTCGGACTCGTTGGGGATGGCCGGGCCGGTAGTTGGGGCCCGCGAACCTGTCCGACTGTCGGACTCGTTGGATGGTGCCGTGCCAGAACCGGAAGCCTGCGAACCTGTAGGACAGTCGGACAGGTTTGGAGTGAGCGGGCGGGCGCAGAGGGGCCCTGGACCTGTTGGACAGTCGGACACGCTGGGTGTGGCCGACCCGGTACCAGAGGCCCGCGAGCCTGTCCGACCGTCGGACTCATTGGGTGAGGCCGGGTGGGCGCCGAGGGAACTCGAACCCGTCGGGCTGTCGGACACGATTGGGGAGGGCAGACGGGCTCCGGTGGACGCCAGACCTGTCGGGCTGTCGGACCGCTATGGCGAGGCCGGGCCGATACTGGGGGCCCGCGAACCGGTCCGACTGTCGGACCAGTTTGGCGCGGCCGGGCCGATACCGGGGGCCCGCGAACCTGTCCGACTGTCGGACGGGTTTTCGGAGAACCTGCCGCCGGCGGCGGGGCCGGGGAATCTCGCCTATGTCATCTACACGTCCGGCTCCACCGGCGCGCCCAAGGGCGTGATGGTGCGCCACCGCTCAGTGCTGCATTTGCGTCATGCGCTCCGGCGGACCGTGTACGAAGGACAACCGCCAGGGCTCCACGCCGGCCTCAACGCCCCGCTGTTCTTCGATGCATCCATCGGACAGGTACTCCCGCTGCTGGACGGCCACTGCGTATGCCCCATCCCGGAGGACCTCCGATTGGAGCCGGAGCAGTTGCTCGCGTGGCTGGAGCGGACGCGGGTGGACGCACTGGACTGCACGCCCGCGCAACTGAAGCTCCTCCTGGATGCGGGGATGCTGGAGCGCCCCCACGTTCCGGCGCTGCTGCTGGTCGGTGGCGAAGCGCTGGATGAAGGGATGTGGCAGCGGCTCGCCACGACCCGGCGCACGCGGACCTTCAACGTCTACGGCCCCACCGAGTGCACCGTGACCACCACCACCCTGGACCTGCGCGGAACGTCACACGCGCGGCCCGTCATCGGACGGCCGTTGGACAACCTGCGCGCTTACGTGCTCGATGAACGTCAGGAGCTGGTGCCCTTCGGGCTGCCGGGAGAGCTGTGCCTCGCCGGTGAGGGCCTCGCGCGGGGCTACCTGGGGCGTCCGCACCTGACGGCGGAGCGCTTCATGCCGGATCCGTTCAGCACGGAGCCCGGCGCACGTATGTATCGCACGGGTGACAGGGCCCGCTGGCGCGAGGACGGCACGCTCGACTTCATGGGCCGCCTGGACTTCCAGGTGAAGCTGCGCGGCCACCGCATCGAGCTGGGTGAAATCGAGTCCATGCTGCGCACGCAGCCCGGTGTCCGGGATGCCGTGGCCCTGGTGCGCGAGGATGCGCCAGGTGACGCGCGCCTCGTGGCCTATGTCACGCCAGAGGTGGACACCGGCTCACTGCACGATCACCTGCGGAGAAACCTGCCCGACGCCATGGTGCCGGCCGCCATCCTCGCCCTGCCCGCCCTGCCGCTGACACCGAACGGCAAGCTGAACCGCCTGGCGCTGCCCATGCCGGATGCGTCACGGCCCTCCACGCGGGGCTCCGAGCCACCGGCCACGCCCACCGAAGCACGCCTCGCCGCCATCTGGGAGGAGCTGTTGCGCGTGTCCGGCATCGGCCGTCACGACAACTTCTTCGAGCTGGGCGGGCACTCGATTCTGGCCACGCAGGTGGTGGCCCGCGTGCGCGCTCGCTTCGAGGTGGAGCTGCGCGTCCGGACGCTCTTCGAAACCCCCACCGTGGCGGGCCTCGCCGAGCGGCTGACGGACGCCGCGCCCAGGCCCGCGCTACCGCCGTTGACGAGGACGCACGAGGACGGACTCGCGCCCTTGTCCTTCGCGCAGCAGCGGCTGTGGTTCATCGATCAGCTGGAGCCAGACAGCCCGCTCTACAACATGCCCTTCGCGCTGCGGCTGTCCGGAGCGCTGGACGTGCCCGCCCTCGAGCGCGCCTTCGACGTGTTGGTGCAGCGCCACGAAACCCTGCGCACGACATTCGAGGCCCTCGACGGCACACCCCGGCAGCGCATCCATCCCGCGCCCACGGGCGTGCTGCGCAGGGAGGACCTGGAGGCGCTGCCAGCGGAGGAGCGCGAGGCTGCGCTCTGGCGCCGGGTGGAAGCGGATGCGCTGCGTCCCTTCGACCTGGGCACGGGGCCGCTCGCGCGCTTCACGCTGCTGCGGCTCGACGCGCGGGAGCACGTGCTCCTCCTGTGCACGCACCACACGGTCTCCGACGGCTGGTCCTTCGGGGTGCTCGTGCGCGAGCTGGTGACGCTCTACGAAGCGTTCCATCAGGGTCAGCCGTCGCCCTTGCCGGAGCTGCCCGTGCAGTACGCGGACTTCGCTCGGTGGCAGGCGGCGTGGATGGAAGGCCCGGTACTGGAGGGGCAGCTGGACTGGTGGAGGCAGCAGCTCGAAGGGGCACCCCACGCGCTGGCGCTGCCCACCGACCGGCCCCGTCCAGACCGCCGCTCCGCGCGCGGCGCGCAGTTGCCCGTCCAGCTGACGCCGGCCTCGAGTGACGCGGTGGAAGCGCTGGCGAAGCGCGAGGGCGCCACGCCCTTCATGGTGCTCATGGCCGCGTTCCAGCTGCTGCTGTCGCGGTACGCCGGGCAGGACGACGTGCTGGTGGGCACGCCCATCGCGAACCGCCGGCAGGCGGAGACCGAAGGACTCATCGGCTTCTTCGTCAACACGCTGGTCCTCCGAGCCCGCTTCACGCCGGATACGTCATTCCGGAAGCTGCTCGCCCAGGTGCGAGAGACCACGCTCGGCGCCTACGAACACCAGGACCTGCCCTTCGAGCGGCTGGTGGAAGCACTCCAGCCCGAGCGCGACCTGGGCCGCACGCCGCTCTTCCAGGCCCTCTTCGCGCTGCACAACACCGCCGAGCCGGAGGCAATCCTGCCCGGCCTCACGCTCAAGGCAGTGGAGGTCACCCCGCCAACCGCGAAGTTCGACCTGGACCTGGCCCTCACCCGGCGGCCCGACAGCTTCCAGGGGGCGCTCACGTACAGCACGGACCTCTTCGACTCCGCCACGGTCCAGCGGCTGATGGGGCACTGGAGCACCTTGCTGGAGACGGTCCTCGCCGATCCCGATGCGCCCCTGGCCCGGCGCTCCCCTCTGACGGACGAGGAGCGGCGACGGATGCACGTCCCGGAGGCCCCAGCCTCCCGTCCCTCCGAAGCCACCAACGTCGCCCCACGCGACGACCTGGAGCGGGAGCTCGCGGCGCTCTGGGAGGAGCTGCTCGACGTGCGCCCCATCGGCGTGACGCGGCCGTTCTTCGAGCTGGGCGGCCACTCGCTGCTCGCCGTGAAGCTGATGGCGCGCATCCGCGAGCGCTTCCACCGCGAGCTGCCCCTGGCCGCCCTCTTCCAGGCGCCCACGGTGGAGACGCTGGCCCGACTGCTGCGCCAGGCGCCCGCGGTCTTCTCCCCGCTCGTGCCCATCCAGCGAGAGGGCTCGCGGCGGCCGTTCTTCTGCGTCCACCCGGTGGGCGGCAACGTGCTCGCGTACGCGGCGCTGGCGAAGCAGCTGGGCCCGGAGCAGCCCTTCTATGGGCTTCAGTCCCAGGGGCTCGATGGAAGCCGGCCGCCGCTCGACTCCGTGGAGGCGATGGCCGCGCTCTACGAGGCCGCCATGCGCACCGTTCAGCCCCACGGCCCCTACCGGCTCGGCGGCTGGTCCATGGGCGGCGTGGTGGCCTTCGAGATGGCCCGTCAGCTCCAGGCCCGCGGAGAGGCCGTGGGGCTCGTGGCCCTCATCGACCCCAGCCCGGCGACGGGGGACCGCGTACCGCTCGACGTGGACGACGCGGATCAGGTGGCCGCGCTGTTCGAGCTCGACCAGGGGCAGCTCGCGACACCGGAGGCCGCCACGGCGACAGGGCGCGCGCTCCTGCACGTCTTCACCCACAACCTGCGGGCCCTGAAGCACCACCGTCCCGGCACGTTCAAGGGCCGCGTCCTCCTGCTCCAGGCGGGCGACGCCCCGGCGCGCGGGGACGACGGCTGGAACGAGCGCGTCCACGGAACGCTGACGCGGGAGGTGCTCCCCGGCACCCACTACACGCTGCTGCGCGAGCCCCACGTCCACCGGCTCGCGGAGCGGCTGGCGCAGGCGCTCCAGCGCGATGAGGGGCGCCCCTGAGAGGACTGACAGGGCGTCCCCAGGGAGGTGCCGGCGCGCGGGGCCAGGACGGGCACGCTCCCGGGGCGGCCACCCTGGCAAGGGCGCACGCACTTCACGCGCATCCGGTTGGCCCGCTCGACCTTGAGCGTGGGCACCAACGACCAGACCTACGCCACGGCCACTGGCGCGCTGGTGCACTCGCCAGACACCGTCACCTCCATGCCCTACGCCACGGCCATGGATTACAACACGCTGGGCCCGGCCAACGCGGACCTGGGGGCACGCCGTTCTCCGTGTCCACCGGGCAGCCCGTCCCCGGCGGCGTCTCCATCCAAACCGCGTGGTGGCGGTTCAGTGAGAACAACCGGGTCGTCTCCCTGCACGGCTTCGGCCTCCGCGGCTGGCTCGCCCCGCCGGGCGCATTCAATCCCGACACCCCGCACGGCGCGCCGCTGACCCTGGCGCACACCGTGCAGTAGCCGCGCCCGCTCAGGGGGAGGGCACCCACCCCGCGCCGTGCTTCACCAGCACGACACGGGAGTAGGCCATCTGGAAGCCCAGGCGCATGGCGTTGCGCTCCGTGGGGATGCCCGGCGAGGACATGATGACCGCCAGGTCGCTGCCCTTCTCCAGCCCCCGCTGGAGGCGCGCGGCGATGAGCGCCTGCTGCACGCCCCTCCTCCGGTACGCGGGCGACACCGACGTGCCGAACAGGGACGTGAGCCCGTCGCTCACCTCGCAGCCCCCGGCCCCCACCGCCACGCCGTCGAGCCACGCCACGTAGGAGTCCGACGTGGGGTTGCGCGCCGACCTCAGCCCCGCCGCCAGGAACACCTCCGGCATCGACTCGCCTTCCGGGACGAACCCGCTGCCGGAGAGCTCCACGAACCTGCGCACCGCCGCGTCGTCGGACGGCTCCACCCGCTCGATGCGCAGCCCCTCCGGGGCCCCCCGCGCCAGCCGCGTCAGGTCCTCTCCCGCCCGCAGCGGACGGTAGAGCACCGTCTCGAACTCGCGCAGCACGAAGCCCCGGTCCGCCAGCCCCTTGAGCAGGGATTGCGGCGCGAAGGGGCTCAGCTCCGCCTTCGGTTCGACCCCACGCGACGCGAAGAAGGCCACCAGCGCGTCCAGCTCCGCGTCCGTGACGTCGCGCTCGAAGCCATAGCCACACGACTTGTTGAGGTAGGAGCCCACGCCGCCAAACGCCATCCAGCCGTCCGCGAGCCGGGCGGACTCCGTGGCCAGGGCCACCGCGGAGGTGGCCTGCTTGCGTTCGAACCGCCGGGCGACCTCCACCAGGTTCACGTCGTTCATCCGGCCCCTTTACACCGGGGCGGGCCAAGACGTCAGGGCACCGGGTGGGCGCCATCTGGCTTGTCCGTTCACCTTCATCGTGAAGTCGAACGGCAAGGGCATCCCCCGCCAGGTGACGGCCCCTGGCAAGACGTTCAGGGTCGACCTCGGGGCCTTGCCGCGTGAAGGGGTGGGACGCTCACCCGGGCTCGTTTCCCGTGGGCGGGGGTGAAGACAGCAGACCGTCCAGCACGCCATAGGCATAGAGCGCCGCGAAGGCATAGGTGCCCACCAGATAGGAGACGTTGAAGGCTCGGGCCGTGGGCGCATCCTGCTCCGAGTAGCGCCCGTCCGAGCCACGCAGGGACAAGGCGACGCCCAGGGAGACGACGGACGCGGCGAGCATCGTGCCCTGCCCCACCGCGAGCACGGTGCCCTTGGTGCTCTGGCCGTGCACGACGTGGCCCACGCCGAACGGCACCAGGTACCAGCCCCGCGAGGCCGGGCGGGACTCCACGAGGACGGGAGCGGGAGGGATGGACCGGGGCACGAGCACGGGCGGACGGCGACGGGTGGCGCGCTGGGCGATCTGCTCGCGCCGCTGAACGTTCACCCGCTCCACGAAGGCGATGAAGTCCGGCGGATACACCAGGGGATCCAGCTTCGCGTCGGCATCGAGCGCGAGCCCCTCCACGGCTTCCTGCTCCGCGCGAGCAAGGTCCTCCTGGGCATGGAGCGTCGCCGCGAGCAGCAGGTGGGCTTCGGCCTCCTCCAGGGGGTTCGAGCGCCGTGGAGGCTGGAGCAGGGCCTCCAGTTCGGCCCGTGCGCGAGGCAGGTCTCCGGACTGGTAGGCCTCGCGAGCGGGGCCCAGCGAGGACGAAGCCGCGAGGCCCAGGGACACGATGGCGGTCTTCCTGGCGAAGCCTCCAGCACGACCGTGCTGCGCGTACCCGCGACCGCGTCGAGCGAGAACCTCAGCACCTTGCCTCCCGGATCGCGGGCGGACAGGAGGTGCCCGCCATGCGTGAGCTTCACGGGCTCGCGCAGCGGGGCCACGCCCACCTCCTTGCCGTCGACGAAGACGCGGGACGCCGCGGGCGCGACGATGGTGACCTCCGCATCGCGCACGAGGAGGGCGACTTCACGGGAGACCGTTTCACCGGCGGTCACCTCGAGCTGCTCCTCGACCGGTTCGCACAGGAAGAAGCGCATCCGCCTCGCATCCTACCGCTCTCCCACGGGGAGGCGGCGGCCCCCGCCCGGCCACGGGAGCAGGGAGCGCTGCTCGGACACCAGGCGGCTCTGGGCGAAGGCCAGCTCGGCGTTGGCGCGGGTGCGCTCCGCACGCCGCGGAGTCATCATCGCCACGGTCCACCGCGCTGTCGCCAGCCCGAGAGGCTCACTCCTTCGTGAGCGCGGAGGCCTCCACCCGCCGCTCCTGGGTCATGACCTTCCACCCGCGGCCCTCCTCCTGAGAGAGGGGGTCGAACGACCCCTCCCCGCTGGAAACCCAGCTTGGTTCCGGCGTGGCATGCTGCCGGGACTGGGGGAGCGCCGCATTGCCCCCTGCATGAGGCCCCCATGTCCACTGCCGCTCCTGCTCCTTCTTCCCCGGTGATCCACGTGGAGCTTCTGACCGCTCCCACGCTGAACTTCGCCATGGAGCAGAGCGGTGTCCCGCTCATCCGCGAGGCGCTTGTCCGGAACCGGGGAGACCGCGCGCTTGGCGCCACCTCGCTGGAGCTCCAATTGCTGCCGGACCTGGGCGACCTGCTCCAGGTCCCCGTGCCGCCCCTCGCCGCCGACGAGGAAACAAACCTCGGCCTCATCGACTTGCGCCTGCCCGCGGGGCGTCTGCGCTCGGTCCTGGAGACCGAGCGCGCTCAACTCCGGTGGGCGCTCCGCGAGGGCGCCGTCCTGTTGGCCGAAGGGACCTCTGATGTCGAGGTCCTCCCCTTCAATCACTGGCCCGGAGCCCGCGCGCCGCTGGGATTGCTCGCGGCCTTCGTCACGCCGAACCATCCCGTCATTCCCGAGCTGCTCAAGGACGTGCGGAGCCTGCTGGAGCAGGCCTTCGGCGACGGCAGTCTGAGCGGCTATCAGCAACGCAATCCCAGCCATGCGCGAGCCATGGCCGCCGCGCTCTACGAGGCCGTGCAGGCGTTGAAGCTTGGCTATGTGGAGGTCCCCGCCAGCTTCGAGTCCCATGGACAGAAGGTCCGGCTGCCGGACCAGCTCCTCCAGGAGCGCATGGGGTGCTGCCTGGACCTCACCCTCCTCTTCGCGTCCGCGTTGGAGGCCATGGGCCTCCACCCCTTGCTCCTGCTCATCCAGGGGCACGCACTCCCGGCGGTCTGGCTGATCGACGAGCGCTTCCCCGAAGGGCTCGTGGAGGACGCGGCCCGGCTGCGAAACCTCGTGGCGCTGGGGCACCTGCTGCCCTTCGACGCCTCCACGGCGGTGGCCGCCGGACGGCCCACGTTCGAGCGAGCCGTCAGTGAAGGACTCAAGCTTCTGTCGGACGACAGCCGCTTCGTGGCCGCGCTCGACGTGAGCGTCCTCCGGTTCGACCGCTATCGCCCGCTCCCCCTTCGCGCCGTGGAGGCCCCGCCCCTGGCGCTGGAAGCCACTGAGCCGGCCCACGCGCGCATCCGGACGATCCTGGAAGGCGCCGCGGCCGCACCGCCGCCCGTCGAGGTCAAACCTCCGAGCGCCCAGGTCCTCTCCCGCTTCAGCCGATGGAAGGAGAAGCTGCTCGACCTGACGTTGCGCAACAAGCTGCTCAACTTCCGGCTCGACACCCGGAGCGCCCTGGCGCTCCACATGCCGGACCTCGCGGTGTTCGAGGACGCGCTGGCAGGAGGCGAGAGCTTCGAGATCATCCCCGCCCCCACCATGGATTCGCTCGACGCCCGCGAGGCGAGGCTCCTGAAGGCCCGGGGAACCGGCGAGGAGCTCGCCGCTCGCCGCCGCGTGGACCTGGACAAGGGGTTGCTCCACTCGCCGCTGCATGAAGCCGAGCTCTGGTCACGCGCCAGGCACCTGGAGCGCACGGCACGCACCGACCTGGAGGAAGGCGGGGCCCAGACGCTCTACATCGCCATCGGGCTCCTGCGCTGGTTCGACCCGGGCGACCCTTCGACGGCGCGGCTTGCCCCGCTGCTGCTCTACCCCGTGGCGCTCCGCCTGGACCGCGCCCGCGAGCGGCTGCGCATCGAGCGGCTCCCCGAGGAGCCCCTGGGCAACGTCACCCTGGTGGAGAAGCTCAAGCGCGAGTTTGGCCTCGACGTCAGCGCCCTGACCACGCTCGAGCCCGACGAGAAGGGGGTGGACGTGCCCGCCATCCTCCGGGCCGTCCGGACCTCCATCCAGAAGCAGGCCGGCTGGGAGGTGCTGGAGGAGGCCCACGTGGGGCTCTTCACCTTCACCAAGTTCCTCATGTGGAAGGACCTGGAGGACAACGAAGACGTCCTGCTCTCCAATCCGCTCGTCCGCCACATCGCCGCCAACAGCACCTCCGCGCCCCCGGTGAGCGGCACGGAGTTCCTCCCGGAGCAGCTGGACGCCGAGGTCCCGGCCGGGGAGCTGCCCTGCGTCGTCAACGCGGACTCCACCCAGCTCGCGACCATCGCCTCGGCGCTCTCCGGACGCTCCTTCGTCATCCAGGGGCCCCCGGGAACAGGCAAGTCCCAGACCATCACGAACCTCATCGCCGCCGCGATCGCCCGGGGCAAGAGCGTGCTCTTCGTCTCGGAGAAGATGGCGGCGTTGGACGTCGTGTACCGGAGGCTCAGGGAGGTGGGGCTCGAGGACTTCTGCCTGGAGCTCCACAGCCACAAGAGCAACAAGAAGGAGGTGCTCGCGTCCTTCGGGCGGGCCTGGGAGCGGACCCGGCAGACGCCCGTCCCACCCTGGCAGGCACGCTCGGAAGAGCTCTCCACCCAGCGGGCGGCGCTCAACGCCTACGTCAAGGCGCTCCACCGCGCCTGGCCGCTGGGACAGAGCTTCTATGGCGCGACCGGCCGGCTGCTGTCCCTGGAAGGTGCCCCGGACGTGCACCTGGGCCTGCCCGCGGCTCCAGAGCTCACCGAGGCGCGCTTCCGCGAGGCCAGCCATGAGGTGGAGGGCCTCGCCAACACGCTGCGCGCGTTGAGGGCCCAGGGGCCGCATCCGTGGCAGGCGGTTCGCGGTGTCACCTGGACCCACGCCTTCGAGCAGCAGCTCCGCGACGCCCTGACCGAGGCACGCGCCGCGCTCGACGGCGTGGAGCAGACCGCCTCCGCGCTCGCGGCCTCCGTCGGCATCGACGTCCCCGCGTCGACCCAGGGCCTGCGCCCCCTGGTCGAGCTGGGGGAGGTCCTGGCCAGCGGCCCCGTGCCCTCCGTCGCGCTGCTGGACGATGCGTGGCCCGAGGTGTCGCGAAAGCTCCAGGAGCAGTCGCTCGCCTTGCGCGAGCAGTCCTCCCGTGAAACCCAGCTGGCCTCGCGCTGGGGGACGGGCCTGCTCACCCTGGACCTGGCGGCCCTCCACGGCCGGTTCCAGAAATGGGCGGGGGCGTTCTTCCTCTTCGCCTACTTCTTCCTTCGGAGCGCACGGAAGCAGCTCGCGGCGTTCGCCTCCAAGGCACTGCCATCCAACCGGGACATCGAGAAGGACCTCGCCACCGCGCGGCAGGTGCTGGAGTGGAGGCCGAAGCTCGTCGAGCAGGCCCACGCCCTCGCGACCTCGCTGCGTGGCGTCCCTTCACAGGACCTGGCACGGCCCGAAGCGGTGGAGGGCCTTTCTGCA
The DNA here is from genome assembly GCA_023424585.1 of Pseudomonadota bacterium. Classification (GTDB taxonomy): domain Bacteria; phylum Myxococcota; class Myxococcia; order Myxococcales; family Myxococcaceae; genus Corallococcus. The sequence continues at coordinate 20,539 of JAFADT010000071.1, read as the reverse complement.
CGCGCGCTGCGGGTTCGCGACCTGCGGGAGGTCCTGGGCGTCGCCCGGGTCCAGGTCCCCATGGAGGCCGCCTCCCGCGAGTCGCTGGCCACCCAGACCCAGGCGCTCCAAAGCGCCCTGGAGCGCCTCGCGCGTGCCGAGGAGACCCTCGGCGCCCTGGTGAAGACCCGCCCCTGGGAGAGCGCCGCCACGCAGCACCACCGCGCGTCATTGCGCCGGCAGCTCGAAGCCTGGCAGTCCGGGCTTCGCTCCCTGCGGGCGTGGTGCCTCCATCAAGCGCAGGCGGAGCAGGTCCGCGCGCTGGGCTTCGGCGCGTTCGTCGATGCGGTGGATGCCCAGGGCCTCACGGAGGACCGGTTGGGCCCGGCCTTCGAGCGCGCGGTCCTCACCGCGTGGACACACGCGCTGCGGGACCTGGACCCCGTGCTGCGTGACTTCGAGGCCCGCGCGCATTCGAGCCGGGTGGAGCGGTTCCGCCAGCTCGACGGTGAGCATGTGGCCCTCTCCCGCCAGCAGGTGCTCTCCACGCTGGAGCAGAAGCTGCCGTCAGGCGTCGCCTTCGCCCCCGAGAGCTCGGAGCCCGGCATCCTCGCGAGGGAGCTGCGCAAGAAGCGGGGGCACATGCCGCTGCGCAAGCTGCTCGCGTCCATCCCCAGCCTGTCCCGGCGGCTCAAGCCCTGCTTCCTCATGAGCCCGCTGTCCGTCGCCCAGTACCTTCCCGCGGAGGGCCGCCGCTTCGACCTGCTCGTCTTCGACGAGGCCTCGCAGATCGGCACCCACGACGCCATCGGCGCGATGGCACGGGCGGACCAGGCCCTCATCGTCGGTGACTCCAAGCAGCTCCCGCCCACCACCTTCTTCACCCGCGGCGAGGATCCGGAGGCGCTCCCGGACGAGAATGACGTCATCGAGTTGGAGAGCATCCTGGAGGAGGCCCTGGCGAAGCAGTTCCCCCAGCAGATGCTGGGCTGGCACTACCGCAGCCGGCACGACAGCCTCATCGACTTCAGCAACCGGCAGTACTACGCGGGCCGCCTCCACGTGTTCCCCGCCGCGCGCGCCCACGTCGAGGACCTGGGCATCAAGTGGCGCCACGTCCCGGACGGGGTCTATCAGTCCAAGGTGAGCGGGAAGTCCGCCGCCATCAACCCTCGCGAAGCGGAGGTGCTCGTCGCGGACCTGGTCAAGGCCCTGCGCCGCCACGCGCCCCACGAGCGGACGTTCGGCGTCGTCACCTTCAGCGCCGTCCAGCAGCAGGTCATCCTCGAGCTGCTCGAAGCCGAGCGGGCGCGGTCCCCGGAAGTCGAGGCGCACTTCGCCTCGCCGGAGCCCGTCTTCGTGAAGAACCTGGAGAACGTCCAGGGCGACGAGCGGGACGAGATCTTCTTCAGCATCTGCTACGCGAAGGATGCCGCCGGGAAGCTGCGCATGAGCTTCGGTCCGCTGAACCGGGCCGGCGGGGAGCGGCGCCTGAACGTCGCCGTGACGCGCGCACGCTGTGCCCTGCGCGTCTACTCCACGCTGACCCACGATCAGATCGACCTCTCTCGAACCGCCTCGGTGGGTGTGCGCCACCTGCGGGACTTCCTCCGTCGAGCCGCCGAAGCGGACGCCCTCGCGGCGGCCGCGGCGGAGCGCGAGCCGACGGATGCGCTCGAGCAGCAGGTCGCGGAAGCGCTGCGCGAAGCCGGCTGCACGGTGCACACCGAGGTGGGGAGCGGAGGCTACCGGGTGGGTCTGGCGGTCGTGAACCCTGACACTCCTGGTGAATACATCCTGGGGGTGGAGTGCGACGGCCCCCGCTACAGCTCAGCGGCGAATGCCCGGGACCGGGATCGGCTGCGGTCCGAGGTCTTGCGCGGCCTGGGCTGGCGGCTGCATCGCGTGTGGTCCCTGGGGTGGGAGCAGGACCGGCAGGGCCAGGTGGAGGCCTTGAAGGCCGCGGTCCAACGTGCGCGGGAGGAGGCGAAGCAGCCCTCCGTCTCCCCTCCATTGCCCCGGCCCCAGCCGGCCCTTGCGTCCCCCGCCGCGGAATCGACTCCAGCCCGGCCGGCCCCGCCCGCCCCCCAGGCTCCAGCCTCGGGCCCTGGGGCATCCGCCCAGCCGTACGTCCCGGCGACGCTGCGGACGATGAAGCAGGGCGCGGACCTCTTCGCCGCGTCATCGGACGCCGCCCTGAAGGAGCAGCTCCAATCCGTCGTGGACCAGGAGGCGCCGCTCCATGAGGACCTGCTGGCCCGACGCGTGCTGGATGCCTGGGGCCTGACCAAGCTGACGCCCCGTGTGCGCAAGCGGCTGGAGGACCAGCTCCAGTCACTGGCGAAGCGCGGGGCCGTGACGGTCGTCGGGGAGTTCCTCTGGTCGCCCAGCCGGGGGCCCACGCAGTACACAGGCTTTCGTGGCGCGCATCCGGACCGCGAGGCCGCCCACCTTCCCCCCGAGGAGGTGGCCAACGCCGCGGGGGCCGTGCTCACCGAGGCGCTCTCGCTGGAGCGCGAGGACCTGCTCCGGGAGACAGCCCGCTGCTTCGGCATCCAACGGCTGACCCGGGCGGTGATCCCGGTCCTCGAAGCCGGGCTGACCTTGCTTCTTCAGCGAGGGCACTGCCAGGCCGATGGGGACCGGGTGGTGTGGAAGCGATAGCGCCGGAGGTCGTAGACCGCCGGACCGAGGTGGAGGGCGCGTCACGACATTGCCTTGCGCCGCGCTCGGCGCTCACCACCCCGTCAGCCCGGCGGCCTCACTCCTTCGTGAGGTCGTAGACCTCCTGGATGCTGTGGAGCGTCTGCTCGAAGTCCAGCTTCAGGTCCTGGAGGATGCCGTTGCGCAGGTCGAACACCCACGCGTGCACCGTGGGGAAGCCCCGCGCCAGATAGGACTTCTGCACGGCGGCGGTCTTGATGATGTTGATGCTCTGCTCCAGGACGTTGAGCTCCACCAGCCGCTCGTAGCGCCGCGCCTCGTCCGTGATGGCGTCCAGCTCCTGCTTGTGGAAGCGATACACGTCGCGGATGTTGCGCAGCCAGGGGTTGAGGATGCCCAGGTCCTTGGGCTGCATCGCCGCGCGCACGCCGCCGCAGCCGTAGTGGCCACAGACGATGATGTGCTTCACGTCCAGCTGCCGGACGGCGTAGTTGATGACCGACATCACGTTGAGGTCGACGTTGTTGACCAGGTTGGCGACGTTGCGGTGCACGAAGACGTCACCCGGCGCCAGGCCCATGATCTGGTTGGCCGGCACGCGGCTGTCCGAACATCCGATGTAGAGGAAGTCCGGCTGCTGCGACACCGACAGCTTGGTGAAGAAGTCCGGATCCGAGCGGAGCTGCTCCTCCGCCCAGAGCTTGTTGTTCTCGAAGATCTTGTCGTAGGGCGTCACGGCCGCGAACGTCGCACGAGCAGGGCCCACCGTCGAGCAGTCCCTTGCGCGAGTGTTCACGCGCGCCCACGAAGCATGCCGTCCCAGTACAGGCGCGGCAGCCCGTACTTCTTCAAGAGCCACAGGTCCCGGCGCTCCACGAAGGTGTTGATGAGCGGCAGGCTCGGCGCGGGCCGGCCCTCGTAGTCGAACTCGGCGAGCAGCATCCGCCCGTAGCCCGTCACCAGCGGACAGGACGCATAGCCGTCGTAGCGGGCCGTGGGCTCGCGCCCCGCCATCACCGCCACCAGGTTCTCCACGAGGACGGGCGCCTCCGCCCGGACGGCGGCGCCCGTGCGGGAGGTGGGCAGGTCGCTGGCGTCTCCAATGGCGAAGACGTTCGGGTGGTCCGGGTGCTGGAGCGTGTGCTTGTGCGCCTTGACCCAGCCCGCGTTCGGTCCGTCCGCGTGCGCCAGCGCGCTGCGCTTGATGAAGTCCGGCGCGCTCTGCGGCGGCGTGACGTGCAGCAGGTCATACCCCAGCGTCACCTCCTCCCGGCGCCCCTCGCGCGTCACCGCGAAGACGGCCTCGCGGCGGGCCGCGCGCACCTCGACCAGGTCATGGCCGAAGTGCGTCTGGATGCCGTAGCGCTCCACGACGCCCTCCAGCACCCGGGCGAAGGGCTGCACCGCGAAGAGGGCCTTCCCTCCCGAGCCGAAGACGACCCGTGACCTCCCGGCGAGCGCGCTCCGGCGCAGGTGGTCCGCCACCAGGTACATGATCTTCTGCGGCGCCCCCGCGCACTTCACCGGCGTGGCCGGGTGGGTGAACAGGGCCGTGCCCCCCTGGAACGCCCGCACCATCTCCCACGTCTTCGGCGCGAGCCGGAAGTCGTAGTTGCTGGACACGAACGGCGTCTCCAGCGCCTCGCGCAGGCCGCGCACCCGGTCCCAGTCCAGCTGGATGCCGGGAGCGACCACGAGGAAGTCATAGGACACGCGCTCGCCACCTCGCGTGAGCACCTGCCGCTGGACGGGGTCCACCTCCTCCGCCCGGTCCCGGATCCACTGCGTCCCCCGGGGGATGTAGTCCGCCTCCGGCCGCACGGTGCTCGCGATGTCCGCGGCCCCGCCGCCCACCAGCGTCCACAGCGGCTGGTAGTAGTGATGCGCGGAGGGCTCGAGGACGGCGACGCCCTGCACGCCCTTGCGCTTCAGCCGCGCCGCGACCGTGAGGCCCGCGGTGCCACCGCCGATGATCAGCACCCGGTGGTGCTGCGTGGAACGGGACATGCCGTCCTCCATTGAACGCGGGCGAGCCTGCGCGGCGAGGCGGCCCGCGCCTACTGACCTCCGAGGTGGCGGAACGTCGAGGAGCGGACACCCCTGCCGCGCCCCCTGGCAGCCGGAGGAGGCGCTCCTCCCGTGATAGGAGCCTCGTCATGGTCTTCCGCCAGCTCTTCGACTCCGAGTCCTCGACGTACACGTACCTCGTCGGTGACGAGGCCACGCGTCAGGCCGTGCTCATCGACCCGGTGCTGGAGCAGGTGGAGCGCGACCTGCGGCTCGTCGGCGAGCTGGGGCTCGTCCTCACCCACGTCTTCGACACCCACGTGCACGCCGACCACGTCACCGCGTCGGGGACGCTGCGCGAGCGCACGCGGTGCCAGGTGGTGGCCGGAGCCGGCGGGGCCGAGTGCGCCGACCTCCACCTCCGGCACGGCGACACGGTGCGCGTCGGCGGGTGCGCCTTCCAGGTGCTCGCCACGCCGGGCCACACGGACGACAGCGTGAGCTACCTGCTGGGGGACCGCGTGTTCACCGGCGACGCGCTGCTCGTGCGCGGAAATGGCCGCACCGACTTCCAGAACGGCAACGCGGGCCAGCTCTACGACTCCATCACCCGCGTCCTCTTCCGGCTCCCGGACGCGACGCTCGTCCACCCCGGGCACGACTACCACGGGCACCTGGCGACGAGCATCGGCGAGGAGAAGCGGCACAACCCGCGCCTCGCGGGGAAGCGCCGCGAGGAGTTCATCCAGGTGATGAAGGACCTCCGGCTGCCGCCTCCCCGGAAGATCGACGTCGCCGTCCCGGCCAACCGCGCCTGCGGACGGCTCCCGCCGCCGGAGCGCTGAGCTCAGGCCGGCTTCGCCAGCTCCGCGTCGATGGCCTGCACGAGCCGCGGATCGTCCGCCGTCACGTCCGGCGCGAAGCGGCCCGCGACGCGGCCATCCCGGCCGATGAGGAACTTCTCGAAGTTCCACTGCACCTCCGGCTGCGGGTTGGGCTCGATGCCGTAGCCCTTGAGGTTCGCGCGCATGGGCCCCTCCCCCGTGGCCTCCGGGATGGCGCCCGTCAGCGCGTGGTAGAGCGGGTGCTTGTCCGGCCCCACCACGGAGATCTTCGAGTACAGCGGGAAGGTCACGTCGTACCTGGTGGTGCAGAACTGCTGGATCTCCGCCTCGCTCCCCGGCTCCTGCCCCAGGAAGTTGTTCGCGGGGAAGCCCAGCACCTCCAGGCCCTGGCCCTGCCGGCTCGCGTAGAGCTTCTGGAGGCCTTCGTACTGGGGCGTCAGGCCGCACTTGGACGCGACGTTCACCACCAGCAGGACCTTGCCCCGGTACTGACCGAGCGTGCGGGGGGAACCGTCAATGCCGGTGAGGGGGATGTCGTAGAGGCTCTGGCTCATGTTCAGGCTCGGTCTCCGTTCGAGGGGCCGGCCACTCTAGCGCAGGCCCGGAGGGGGCCGGCGCCGGTCGGGTCCGGCAAAGTGCCAGCCCCGGTGTGGTGATTTGCGGCGGTCGCGGCGGGGCCCGTGGCGAGGTCCCCTGGGGGAACGACTGGCCCGGGCCTTGCGTTGTCCTGGCTCCTCTCCCCCATGCACCGGCTCCTCGCGCCCCTCGTCCTCCTGCTCGTCTCCCTGGCCAGCGTGGCGGGCGGCGCCGTGTGGTTCATCCAGCGCGACCGGCAGGCGCTGGTGGAGCAGTTCGCGCGCGACCGGCAGGCCCAGTTGGATGAGGCCGCCAGCGGCGTCGCCCGGTCCCTCGAGGACCTGGGGGACAACCTGCGCTTCGCGAGCGAGCTGCTCGCCCAGCCCGGCTCGGCCGCGGATCACCACAACGAGCTGCGCGCCCTGCTGGAGTCCGTGGGCCAGTATCGCGCCATCGCCGTGCTGGGCCCGGACGGCGACGAGCGGCTCTTCCTGGTGGACCACAAGTCGCGCCACCTGTCCCGGGAGGCCGTCCACCCCGCGGCGCTCGTGGAGACCGCGCGGCAGGCGCTCACGGCCCCGGCGGGGTACGTCATCCCCTCGCACCCCATCGAGGGACCCGCCTCCTCCGGCTGGATGCGCGTCTTCGCCACCCGCCTCGACGCCGACGCGCCCGGGGGCGGAGGCGCCGTCGCCATCCTCGTGGACACCGAGCCCCTCTTCGCGCCGCTGCGCATGGTGACGGTGGAGGAGAACACGCGGCTGCTCCTCCTGGGCGCCCACGGCACGCCCGCCCCCATGAGCGACCCGACCCTGGCGTCCTGGTACCGGCGGCTGGAGGGCCCCGACGGCGCGCGCGTGCACGGGCTGCGCGCGCTGGTGGAGCGGATGCGCGCGGGCGGGTCCGGGACGCTGCGCCTCCACGAGGCGGTGGCCGCGCGCCTGGGCCTGGGCTCCGCGGACGCGGTGGCCACGTTCCGCCCGCTGCGCATGCGGGGCGAGGCGTCCTGGTCCGTGGCGACGCTCTCCTCCACCAGCGCCCTGCGCTCCCACGAGCGCACGCTGGTGCTCCGCCTGTCGCTGGCGGCACTCCTCGTGGCGGTGTTCCTGGTGGCGTTCGGGACCTACGTGGTGCTCGCCAACCGCCGCGCGGTGGCGCTCCGGGAGAGCCTGCGCCACGCCGCCCGGTTCGCGCACCTGCACGAGAAGACGCAGAAGATCCTCGACCACATCCCCACGGGCATCCTGGCCCTGAACCACGAGGGCCGCATCAGCGCCGTGAACCAGGCCCTGCGCGCGCGCCTGTCCGCCACCGCCGTGGGCAGCACGCTCCCGGAGGCCTTCCCCGCCGCGCCCGCGGCGGCGGTGCAGCGGCTGGAGGCGATGGTGCTGGCCGCGCGGGACCAGGGCGCCGTGCGCAGCCTGCACGGCGAGCCGCTCAGCCTCTTCAACGAGAAGGACCAGTTCAACGTCCACGCCGTCCCGCTGGAGCACGGCGACGGCGAGGCCAGCACGCTGCTGGTGCTGGAGGACCTGAGCAACGTGCGCATGCTGGAGGACCAGCTGCTGCGCGCGGAGAAGCTGGCCACGGTGGGCGTGCTCGCCGCGGGCGTGGCCCATGAGATCGGCACGCCGCTGGGCATCATCCGCGGCCACGCCGAGTACATGCTCCTGAAGGTGGGCGGCGTGGAGCACCCGCAGGGCCGGGGCCTCACCGCCATCGTCACGCAGATCGACCGGGTGAGCCGCATCATCCGCCAGTTGCTGGACCTGTCGCGCCTGCAACCCGCGCGGGCGGGCGTCGTCCCGCTGGCGCCCGTGGTGCGCGGCCTCCAGGAGCTGCTCGACGTGGAGGCCGAGCGCCGGCGCGTCCACTTCGAGCTGGACGTGCCCGAGCGGCTGCCCAGCCTGGCCGCGGACGCGGATCAGCTCCAGCAGGTGCTCCTCAACCTCGCGCTCAACGCCTGCGACGCGTGCAGCGCCGGGGGCCACGTGCGGCTGAGCGCGTCCGCGTGCATGGCGGGGGACACCCCGGCGGTGGAGATCCGCCTCCAGGACGACGGCCGGGGCATCGCACCGGAGCACCTGCACCAGGTGTTCGACCCCTTCTTCACCACCAAGAAGCGCGGCCAGGGCACGGGCCTGGGGCTGAGCGTGGTGGCGCAGATCGTCCGCAATCACGGTGGCCAGGTGGGGGTCGAGAGCGAGCCCGGCCGGGGCACCGTCTTCACGCTGCGGTGGCCGGTGGCCGCGGCGTCCGGCTGGGAGGAACGGCATGCCGTCTAGCGCGCGCATCCTCGTGGTGGATGACCACGAGGAGATGGGACAGATGTTGAAGGAGCCCCTCACGGACGCGGGCTACCGCGTGGACCTCTCCACGAGCGGCGCGGACGCCATCGCCCAGCTCAAGGCCCGCGTCTACGACGTCATCCTGTGCGACCTGCGCATGGAGGAGGTGGACGGGCTGGACGTGCTCGCGGTGGCGCGCCGCCACGACCCGGAGCTGCCGGTGCTGCTGATGACCGCCTTCGGCGCGGTGGAGAGCGCGGTGGAGGCGATGAAGCGCGGCGCCTGGCACTACCTCACCAAGCCCTTCCGGCTGGACGAAGTGCTGCTGCACGTCGGTCGGGCGCTGGAGACCCGCCGGCTTCGCTCCGAGCACCGCGACCTCAAGCGCCAGGTGGTCCAGCGCAACGGCATGGGGGCGCTGCTGGGCCACAGCGTGCCCATGCGCACGCTCCATGAGCTCATCGACCGCGTGGCGGCCTCCGAGGCGCCGGTGCTCATCCGGGGCGAGAGCGGCAGCGGCAAGGAGCTGGTCGCGAGGGCGCTGCACTCCGAGGGGCCGCGCAGCCAGGCGCCCTTCGTGGCGGTCAACTGCACCGCCCTGCCCCACGCCCTGCTGGAGAGCGAGCTGTTCGGCCACATCAAGGGCGCCTTCAGCGGCGCCACCACCACGCGCCGGGGCCTCTTCGTGGAGGCGGACGAGGGCACGCTCTTCCTCGATGAAATCGGGGACATGCCCGCGGAGCTCCAGGCGAAGCTGCTGCGCGTCCTCCAGGACGGCGAGGTGCGCGCGGTGGGCGCGGACGGCTCGCGCAAGGTGGACGTGCGCATCCTCGCCGCCACGCACCAGGACCTGGACGCGCGGGTGAAGGAAGGCCGGTTCCGGGCGGACCTCTTCTACCGGCTCAACGTCGTCTCGCTCCGGGTCCCCCCGCTGCGCGAGCGCACGGAGGACATCCCGAAGCTCGCCGAGCACTTCGTGGCCCAGGCCCGCGCCCGCAACCCGCGCTCCCCCGTCACCACCCTGTCCCCGGAGGTCGTGGCCACGCTCACGCGCATGCCGTGGCCCGGCAACGTGCGCGAGCTGGAGAACCTGGTGGAGCGCCTGGTCGTCCTGGGGGCGCAGCCCACCGTGGACCTGGCCCAGCTGCGGCTGCACACCTCCGACGGAGCGCCGGAAGCCCACCCGCTGGCCGCGGCCCACGGGCAGGTGGTGCCGCTGCGACAGCTGGAGGGTGAGTACATCGCGTGGGTGGTTGCCCGCTGCGGAGGCAACAAGACGCGGGCGGCGGAGCTGCTGGGGATTGATGTCTCCACCATCCACCGCCGGGAGCGGACCGACAGCGGCGTTTCGCAACGCTAGGACGACGCGCTTTGCCAGTCAGCGCGCCCCGCCGCGCGAGGCCCCAGAGGAGAGAACCGCGGCACAGCCCTTGCTCATGTCTCAGGGCATGAACCGAACCTCCTGGGTGCTCCTGATGTCTGTGATGGGTCTCACCGGATGCGCGCGGCGCGCGGCCAACCCCAGCACCGCCGACGCGGCGACCCATCCACCGCCGCCCGCCGTCAGCGACCGGGACCGCGCGCCACGGCCCGGACCGGATGACACGGAGCAGGCGCTCGCGGCGCTCAACGCCGCGCCCATCTACTTCCCGCTCGACTCGTCCCTCCTCCCGCCCGAGGCCACCGAGGAGCTGTCGCGCATCGCGCGGGCCTTGCGTCAGCGGAGCCTGGCGAAGGTGACGGTGGCGGGCCACACCTGCGAGCTGGGCACGACGGAATACAACCTCGCGCTGGGCCAGCGCCGGGCCGCGAGCGTGCGCGCCTACCTGGTGAACCTGGGCGTCGAGCCCGGGCGCATCTCCGTCATCTCCTACGGCGAGGAGCGGCCCGCCGACCCGAACGCCCCGGAGAAGAACCGCCGCGCGGAGTTCTCCTTCCGCCTGGCCGAGCAGGCCCGCGCCGGCGAGCTGTAATCCCTCTCAACCGACCTCCACCGCAGCCCCACTCATATGAGCCCCAGCGAAAACGCCCCCCTCCCGCCGTCTCTCGTCCGTTCCATGCGCTGGCCCCTGGGCATCACCACCGTCGTGGCGCTCCAGAGCGGAGCGGGCATCTTCCTCCTGCGCACGTCGGAGCCGCCTCCCGCGCCCACGCCCGCCTACGCCGAGCCGACGCCTCCGGCGCCGCCTCCGCCCCCGGCGGTGCAGCTCTCCGGCACCGACGCCCGCGTGAGGGAGCTGTTGCGAGGGCTCTCCACGGACGCGGACTTCGCGCGCTGGCTGTCCGCCGGGGACCTGGCCCGCCGCTTCGCCGCGTCCGTGAACCTGGTCGCCGAAGGGCAGAGCCCGCGCACGCCGCTGTCCTTCATGGCACCCGCGGGGACCTTCCGCGTGACGAAGCGTCAGGGCCACACGGTGACGGCGCCGGAGAGCCATACCCGTTACGACGGAGTGGTCCGCGTCATCGTCTCCCTGGACGTGAAGAAGGCCGGGCCGGTGTATCAGGAGCTCAAGCCGCTGCTGGACGCCGCCCACGCGGAGCTGGCCCCGCCGGGCCGGAGCCTGGACGCGACCCTGTCGCGGGCCATCGGACGCCTCACCCGGGTCCCCGTCCCGAAGACGCCTCCGGAGCTCACGCCGAAGGGCGCGCTCTATGCCTACGCGGATCCGAACCTCGAAGCGCTGAGCGCGGCGGAGAAGCACCTGCTGCGCATGGGCCCGGAGAACATGCGCAAGGTGCAGGCGAAGCTCACGGAGCTCGCGGCGGCCCTGGGCCTGCCATCAGCGGAGCAGGCCCGTCAGTAGGAGCGGGCTGTTCCTCGCGACCGCCGTGGCGCGCAAGGCGGTCCGGGTCGCGGCGCCGACGCATCCACCAGGCCGTCACCCCTGCATCCGACGGCCTCGCCGAGGACCGCCTGCGCGACACGCCCCGAAGCCTCCGGGAGTCGGGCCTCCCCGCGCCGCACGCGTTCATGAAGCAGCTCCGCTCCAGCGCTGACATCGCGCCCGGCGCGGGCTCGATGTCTCGCATCCGCTGCCGTGGGGGCGGACGGGCCTGGCCGCCACTCCCTCCTTCGGCGCCCTCCCGACTGGCGGGAGCCACCCCTACGGCGCAGCTTTGATGCGGCCATGGACGTCCCTGCCTCGCTGCTCGACTTCTCACTGGTCCAGGGCCCCGTGCTCGGCTGGTCGCGGCGCCGCGCCCTTCCTCGGCGGGCTTCGAGGTGGGCGCGCATCCTCGCCCTGACGCTGGTGAGCTGGCTTCCGCTCCTCGCCCTGTCGCTCCTGGATGGAGAGGCGGTGTCGCGCGCCTTCCTCCGCGACGCGGCGACCCATGTCCAGTTCCTGGTGTCCCTGCCGCTGCTCGTCGCGTCCGAGCGCTACATCGACCTGAGCCTCTCGGCGGCCGTGCGCCAGTTCGTCGTCTCGGAGCTGATTGCCGCGAAGGACCTGCCCCGCTACGAGGGCATCGCCAACAGCGTGGTGCGGACGCGGCGGAGCATCCTCATCGAGGCGGGGTTGCTGGTCCTCTCCTTCGCCGCGTCCTTCCTGGACGTGCCCCACCTGACGAGCCGTCCGTCCTGGCTCCACGCGGAGCCCCGGGGCCCGCTGACCCTGGCCGGGGGGTGGTACCTCGCGGTGAGCATGCCCCTCCTCCGGTTCCAGCTCCTGCGCTGGCTCTGGCACGGAGTCCTGTGGGCAAGGTTCCTGTTCAAGGTCTCCCGGCTGCCGCTCGCCCTCGTGCCCACCCATCCGGACGCGGCGGGCGGCCTGGGCTTCCTCGGGACGGTCCAGGCCAGCTTCTCCCTCATCGTCCTCGCCGTGGCCGCCACGCTCACCGCGCATCGCCTGCCGCACGCCCCCACCGCGGACTTCACCGACTACGCCCTGCACCTGTTCGCCTTTGCGCTCCTCTGCCTCGTCGTCGTCTTCGCCCCGCTGCTGCCCTTCTTCCGTCAGCTGCTGAGGGCGAAGCAAAAGGGGGACCAGGACCTCTCGGCCGTGGCGGCCTGGCACTCGCAGCGCTTCGAGCGGCGGTGGTTCCACCGCGAGCTTCCGGAGGGGCTGGACCCGCTGAGCGCGGATGACTTCTCCTCGCTCGCGGACCTGGGCACGTCCTTCAAGACGACACGCGGCATGCGCTCGCTCCCGGTGGACCTCCGCGCGGCGCTGACCGTCGTCGCCGCGGCCATGGCGCCCCTGGTGCCCCTGCTCCTCGCCAACCGGCGCTTCATCGAGGTGGTGCTGGAACTCGGCAAGAGCATGCTCTGACTGGCCACGGGCGAGCCAGGCGGCCGAGGTGGCGCACGCGAGGCCCCCCTCCCCAAGGCTGTCCGACTGTCGATGGCGACCTAGGTTGCGCGGTGAAAGCCATTCACAGTGGGAGGGGTCCTCATGCTCGAAGGCAACCGTGTTCGCAGGAGCGCCCTCTGGGCGGCGCTCACCGTCGTCACGCTCACGACAGGCGCCTGGGCACCGGCGCCCGCCAGCGCCCCGGCGAAGGCCCCCGCGCGCACCCAGAGCGCACCGGAGGCCGGCCTCCCCACCGATGAGGAGTTCCAGTCCGCCATGCAGCGGGCCTACTCCGCGAACAAGGGGGTCACCGCCGGCAAGAACGCCGATTACATCCCGGTGCTCGCCAGGGTCGATCCGAAGCTGTTCGGCATCGCCATCCTCACCGTGGACGGAAGGGCCTTCTCCATTGGAGACACCGGCCACGCGTTCTCCATCCAGTCCATCTCCAAGCCCTTCATGGCGGCGAAGCTGATGTCGGAGCTGGGAATCCAGCGCGTGGAGGACAAGCTGGGGGTGAATGCCACCGGCCTCCCCTTCAACTCCATCGAGGCCATCGAGCGGAACAAGCAGCAGAAGGAGCCTCCCACCGGCAATCCCCTGGTGAACGCGGGCGCCATCGCCACCGTGGGGAACCTGAAGGCCGCGAACGCCGACGCGCGCTGGGACAGCGTCCTGGGCACCCTCAGCGCGTTCGCCGGCCGCGAGCTCTCGGTGGATCAGGAGATCTACAAGTCCGAGTCGAAGACCAACACCCGCAACCGCTCCATCGCGGACCTGCTCAAGGCGTATGACGTGATCCCCGGCAACCCGGCGGAGGCGCTCGACGTCTACACGCGGCAGTGCTCGGTGGCGGTGACCGTGAAGGACCTGGCCGCGATGGGCGCCACCCTCGCCGCGGGCGGCACCAACCCCCTCACCGGCAAGGCGGTGGTGAGCCCCGACGTGGCCGCGCACACCCTCGCGGTGATGATGACCGCCGGCCTCTACGAGGACTCCGGCACCTGGGCCTTTGACGTCGGCGTGCCCGCCAAGAGCGGCGTGGGCGGAGGCATCGTCGCGGTGGTGCCCGGCAAGTACGCGGTGGCCGCGTTCGCGCCGCCCCTGGACGAGGCAGGCAACAGCGTGCGCGCGCAGCGGTCCATCGAGTCCATCGTGAAGGACCTGGGCGGCAGCGTCTTCCACGTCGCGCGGCGTCCCGCGGCCCGGCCCTCGCCGCGGTAGGCGGAACGCACGGGGTTACCATGCCTTCCTGGATGGGATTGAGCTCGCGCCCCGGGGGCCTTCACAGCCGCCTGGCGCTCAGCTCCTTCGCGACCTCGATGAAGTGGCGCAAGGGCATGGAGCGCTGGGCCCGGCTGGGGAAGTAGAGGAAGAAGCCAGGAACGGTGGGCGCATAGGCCTCCAGCACCCGCACGAGCCGCCCCGCGCGCAGCCGCTCCTCCGCGGCCGGCTCGAAGGCATACGCCAGCCCCAGCCCCGCCTCCGCGAGCGCCACGGTGGTCTGATTGTCATTGCTGACGACGCCGCCCCGCACCGGCACGCGCCAGCTCCGGCGGCCACGCTCCAGTTCCCAGGCGTAGAGCGTCCCGGTGGACTGCGAGCGGAAGGTGATGCACTCGTGCTTCAGGAGGTCCTCGGGGCGCTGGGGCGAGCCCTGGCGCGCGAGGTAGCCGGGGGCGCCCACCACCACGAAGCGGAACGCGTCGGTGAGCCGCACCTGCACCATGTCGCGCTCGATGGCCTCGCTCAGCCGCACGCCCGCGTCGTAGCCCTCGGCCACGATGTCCACGAAGCGGTCCTCGACGACGACCTCCACCTCCACCCGGGGATGGCGCTCCCGGAAGGTGGGGAGGACCGGGGTGATGAGGAACGGCACCGCCGAGCGTGGCACCGACAGCCGCAGCCGGCCCACGGTCTCGCCCGGCTGCGCGGAGACCTCGCGGATGGCGGAGAGGGCCTGGCCCAGCCCGGGACCGGCGCCTTCCACCAGGCGCCGGCCGGCATCCGTCAGCGACACGCTGCGCGTCGTGCGCGCGAGCAGTGTCACCCCCAGCTGCTCCTCGAAGTGACGCACCGACTGGCTCACCGCGGTCGTGGAGACGCCGAGTTCGCGCGCCGCGCCGCTGAAGCTGCGCAGGCGGGCCACGACGAGGAACACCTGGAGGTGGGGAAGGAGCGCCGGCTTCATCGCGAAGGTCCCTTCTCGGACAGCGTCACTTCATCATCAACCCTGGCTTCAAAGCCCATCCACCCCCTGCCTCCTGGTCGTCGGTTGGGGGCGGACGTACCTGTAGGGAGCCATGACCCTGAAGAAAGAACCTTCCGCGCTCCAGAAGCAGCTGGGCGACTTCGCGCCCAAGCTGGTGCAGCTCACGGATGACGTGCTGTTTGGCGATGTCTGGGAGCGCCAGGGGCTTGCGCCCCGCGACCGCAGCCTCGTCACCGTCGCCGCGCTCACCGTGGGCGGCAACACCGAACAGCTGCCCTTCCACCTCGCCAAGGCCCGAGAGAACGGCCTCTCCGAGTCGGAGCTCGTCGAGGCCCTCACGCACCTAGCCTTCTACTGCGGCTGGCCCAAGGCCCTGTCCGCGATGAACGTCGCCAAGGAGACGTTCAAGAAGGCGGCTCCACCGCGGGCCCCCGGAAAGGACCCGGCCCCACGCTAGAGGTCTCCCCGACGGACTGAGCGGAGGCGGTCTACCGGCCGGAGGGCGCCGGCCCGTGGGACCGCCTCTTTGAGCAGCCCGGCGACGACCCGCTCCAGCAGGCCGCGGGTCGTGGCCGCTCAGCGCTCGGCGAAGGCCTTCTCGGTGACGTAGTGGCCGGCCTCTCCCGGGGTGCCCTCCCGGAAGCCGCGCTCCTCCAGCATGACCGTGAGGTCCGCGAGCATGGCGGGGCTGCCGCAGAGCATCACCCGGTCGACCTCCGGGTTCAGCGGCGGCAGGCCCACGTCCTTGAACAGCTTCTCGCTGCGGATGAGATCCGTGATGCGGCCGGTGTTGCGGAAGTCCTCGCGCGTGACGCTCGGGTAGTACGTGAGCTTCTGCTTCACCAGCTCCCCGAAGAACTCGTTGCGCGGCAGCTCATGGAGGAAGAGGTCGTGGTAGGCCAGCTCCTCGGCCCGCCGGCAGGTGTGCGTGAGGATGACGCGGTCGAACTGCTCGTACATCTCCGGGTCCTTCACGAGGCTCAGGAACGGCGCCAGGCCCGTGCCCGTGCTCAGCATGTAGAGGTTCTTGCCGGGCAGCAGGTGCTTGAGGACGAGCGTCCCGGTGGCCTTGCGGCTGACCAGGACGTTGTCGCCCTCCTTGAGGTGCTGGAGCCGGGAGGTCAGGGGCCCGCCGGGCACCTTGATGCTGAGGAACTCGAGGTGGTCGTCATAGTGCGCGCTCACCATGCTGTAGGCGCGCAGCAGCGGGCGGTTCTCCACCTCCAGGCCAATCATCGTGAACTGGCCGCTGGCGAAGCGGAACCCCGGGTCGCGCGTGGTGACGAAGCTGAAGAGGGTGTCGGTCCAGTGGTGCACGCGCAGCACGGACTCCTTCATGAGGTTGCTCACGGTCGTTGACTCCCGAAGAGGGCCGGCGGCGTTCCCGTGCGCCTCGCACGAACGGCCGAACGCGCCAGTTAACGGGTGACGTTGTGCGACAGATTCCCTGTTGACACCAGGGAAAGCAGGCAGGCGGCCAGCTTCGGGCTTATCGCCGGGTTCAGGTCGCCAGCGGGCCGGCCGGCCAGGGCCCCCTCCCCCTCGTTTCCCCCCGGCGTCCAGGCTCGGGCCCGGGAAGCCACTGCCGCGGGAGGCAGGTGGGCCCCCTCTGGGTCCGCGTCAGGCCCCCCGGGCCGAGCCGCGAAGAGGCGCGCCTGCCCTGACGGCCTGGGGTCAGGTCCCAGGCGGCAGCGCGCGGACTCCATCCGCTTCACATCGCCATTCCCCGGACGCCGAGGTGCCAGCGCGGCGGCGCTCCCGGAAAAGCGCTCGCTCGAGTCATGACGCTGGCGTCGCGCCCACGCTCGCGGACTCCGGGTCCGCGGCGTCCGCACGCCCGCCGTGCCGCGACCGCCACCCGTGGGCGAGCCCCATGCCCACCAACATCGCGGGCACGAAGAGGAGCACCCCTGACGCCCCGCTGGCGAGGGAGGTGAGCGCGGGGCCCGGGCAGTAGCCTCCGAGCCCCCACCCCACGCCGAAGAGGCCCGCCCCCACGAGGAGCCTGGGGTCCACCCGCGTCGATGTGAAGGCAGGGAACGTCCCGGCGAACAGGGGGCGCTCACGTCGGAGGACGAGGGGCCGCAGCGCCGCATGGACGGTGATGGCGCCCGCCATCACGAAGGCGAGCCGGAAGTCCCAGTCCCCCGCGACGTCGAGGAACCCGAGAACGTTGGCCGGGTCCGTCATGCCCGCGAGGCCCAGCCCGACCGCGAAGAGAGCGCCGCTGAGCAGCGCACTGAGGTTGGAACGCATGGAGCGGCCTCCCTAGAAGACGTGGCGGACGAGGAAGACGGTGAGGCCGCCAGTGGCCATGAAGGTGAGCGTGGCGGCGATGGAGCGGGTCGCCCCCCGGCTGATGCCGCAGACGCCGTGTCCGCTCGTGCAGCCGTTGCCCAGCAACGAACCGAAGCCCACCAGCAGTCCGGCGCCCACCAGCGTGATGGCGCCGCCGACGCCCGGGGGCGCGGTGGCCGCGAAGGTCCCGGGGCGCACCGCCGCCAGCAGCAGCCCGCCGCCCAGGAGCCCGGCGAGGAAGGACAGGCGCCAGGCGATGTCGCCGCGGGCGGGGGTGAGCAGCGAGCCCACCACCCCACTGATTCCGGCCACCCGGCCATTGGCCAGGAGGAGCAAGGAGGCGCTCAGGCCGATGAGCGCCCCGCCCACGAGGGGAAGGAGGATGAAGGAGGTCATGCCGGATGAGAGCCAGGTTCCACCGCGGAGGATTCGGACCGCGGCCAGGATGTATCACCGGGCCCCCTCCTGAATCCTTTCGCGGCGCCCTGGCTCTCACGGGCAGGAGGCTTCGACCATGATTTTCCGCCAGCTTTTCGATTCCGAGTCCTCGACGTACACCTACCTCCTCGGTGACGAGGCCACGCGGCAGGCCGTCCTCATCGATCCCGTGCTGGAGCAGGTCGACCGCGATCTACAACTGGTCCGCGAGCTGAACCTCACCCTCACGCACGTCCTCGACACCCACGTGCACGCCGACCACGTCACCGCGTCGGGCGTGCTGCGCGAGCGCACGCGGTGCACGGTGGTGGGGAGCGTGGGCGGCGCCGCCTGCGCCGATCTCCAGGTGCGCCACGGGGACGAGGTGCGCATCGGGCAACTCGTCTTCCAGGTGCTCGCCACGCCGGGCCACACGGATGACAGCGTCAGCTACCTGCTGGGCGATCGGGTCTTCACCGGCGACGCGCTGCTCGTGCGCGGCAACGGCCGCACCGACTTCCAGAACGGAGACGCGGCCCGGCTCCACGACTCCATCACCCGCGTCCTCTTCCACCTGCCGGACGCGACGCGCGTCTACCCCGCCCATGACTACAAGGGCTTCACGATGACGACCATCGCCGAGGAGAAGCGGCACCACCCGCGCCTCGTCGGCAAGAGCCGCGAGGAGTTCATCCACATCATGGAGAACCTCCATCTTCCCAAGCCCCGGAAGATGGACCTCGCCGTCCCGGCCAACCGCGCCTGTGGCCACACGGCGCCCTCACCCCAGGACGCGTGACGTCCCACGCGGCCCTCAGGAGACAAGCGATGACGCCCTCCCCCTATCAAGACCTCCAAGCCTCGCGGCTCGCCACGCTCGGCTCCGAGGTCCGGCGCATCGACGTGCGCGAGCCGGATGAATACACCGGTCCCCTGGGCCACCTGCCCGGGGCGGAGCTCGTGCCGCTCGCCACGCTCGAGGAGGCTTCCACCACCTGGCCGCGCGACGCGCCGCTGCTGCTCATCTGCCGCTCGGGAGCACGCTCCGCGAAGGGCGCGCGGGCGCTGGCCGAGCGGGGCTTCACGAGGCTCTACAACCTGGCGGGCGGGATGCTCGCCGTGCGCGAGACGCCCACCGCCGGCCCCCAGGGCTGAGCGCGTCCGCGCCGGAAATGGACCCCATGCCACTCCTCGGCTTCGCCCTCGCGGCCCTGATGGGCCTGTCGCTCGGCCTGCTCGGGGGCGGCGGCTCCATCATCACGGTCCCCATCCTCGTGTACGTCCTGGGCTTCGGGGCCAAGGAGTCCATCGCGATGGGGTTGGCGGTGGTGGGCGTCACCAGCCTCTTCGGCGCGGCGGGCCATTGGCGCCGGGGCAACGTCCAGCTCCGAGCGGCCCTGGTCTTCGGTGCGGTGGCCATGACGGGCACCTACGCGGGCGCGCGCCTGTCCGCCTTCGTCTCGGGGAGCGTGCAGTTGCTGCTCTTCGCCACGGTGATGCTCGTGGCCGCCGCCTTCATGTTCCGCAACGACCGCCACGAGGCCGTGCCCGCGCGCGAGCCCCACAAGGCATCCTCCTTGCTCATGGCGGGAGCCGCCCTCGGCGTGGGGGGCCTCACGGGGCTGGTGGGGGTGGGCGGCGGCTTCCTCATCGTCCCCGCGCTGGTGCTCCTGGTGGGCCTGCCGATGAAGCAGGCGGTGGGCACCAGCCTGCTCGTCATCGCCCTCAACTCCTTCGTGGGCTTCGCCGGCTACCTGGGCCACGTGGAGGTCCCCTGGCGCGCGCTGGGGAGCTTCACGGCCATCGCCGTGGCCGGGATCCTCCTCGGCACCTGGGCGTCCCACTACGTCTCCCAGGCGGCGCTCAAACGGGCCTTCTCCCTGTTCCTCGTCGTCATGGGTGTCTTCATCTTCTTCAAGAACCGCGAAGCGCTGCTCCCATCGGGAGGAGCACCCGCGACGCTGTCGCGCCCCTGACCGACCGTCAGTGAGGCTCGTGCGGTCCGGTCACACGCTCGAACGAAACGCCCAGGTTCCCGACTGCTTCGAGGGCGGTCTTGATGTCCTCAGAGACGATAAACGCGGTCTTGAACTTCTTCAACCGGAAGACATGGGCACCTTCGGCCTTCGCGGGGTCAATACGCAGGCCATTAATCCAGCGAAACTGCCCTGCATACTCAGGAAAAGGTTCGTCTTCGGCGTAGTGCTGTATTTCTCGGCAGTTCGCTTCGTCAATGCTGTCAGAAGCCTTGGCCGCGTTGACAATGAAGTACGGCTCGACCTCTCCCTCCACCGTCACTGGAAATAGTTGAACATCATCTGGAGCACGGGCTCTAAAAACATTCGCGACTGCCTCGCTGACGATAGGCGTGCGTTCAACCCCTGCAAACACAAAAGTGCGCTTCGGGCCCGGGTTGCGAACCCGAGCCCTGGCGGCCCCAGGCTCTGGAAGAGAGTGACCCTCTCCGAACATCCAAGGCTCCTCGAACGCTCCACCTGACACTGGCACAGGCGTCGCGATGTACCACTGAGGTATATTAGCGATATTCACCCAATAGTAGTCACGTTTCACCATGCCCCTCCTACTTCACAATGAAGCTTCGCAGCTCGGTGCCTGGCGTCAGCAGTTCATTTGCAATCTTCGCAAGTTCGGCCAACAACCTAGCACGACATGCGTCAGTGGTTCTGCAAGTCCTCACCGCCGCCTGAAGGCGATTCACTATTTGATTGTGATAGAATTCAGGATGAGGCCCTTCGTGTCCATTAAGGCGCACCTTGTTTGCCGCGTCCTCAAGCGACATACCGGCCTTCTCGAAGATTTCTTCACACGCGGGCGTCCACGGACCGCCTGATACAGCCGAAACCGGGTTCTTGTTCGTACAGATGTGGTGAACCGGACCTTCAGCGTCACCCTGAATACCATTCGAGTACATCGCGACGGCAGCGGTCGCTCCCGGAGCCA
>JAFADT010000066.1 GCA_023424585.1 Pseudomonadota bacterium | reverse complement strand
GTGGCTACCTGGGCCGGCCGGAGCTGACCGCGCAGCGCTTCATCCCGGATCCGTTCAGCAGGCGGCCCGGCGCGCGGCTCTACCGCTCCGGCGACCTGGCGCGGTGGCGCCCCAACGGCACGCTGGAGTACCTGGGCCGTGCGGACTTCCAGGTGAAGGTGCGCGGCTTCCGCATCGAGCTGGGCGAAATCGAGGCGGGCCTGCTCTCGCACCCGAGCGTGCGCGAGGCCGTGGTGCTGGTGCGCGAGGACGTGCCGGGCGACAAGCGCCTGGTGGCGTACCTCGTGGGCGCTCCGGGCCAGGCCGTGGCGGGAGCCCAGGAGCTGCGCGAGCAGCTGCGGCGCACGCTGCCGGAGTACATGGTGCCGGCGGCCTTCGTCACGCTGGACGCGCTGCCGCTCACGTCCAATGGCAAGGTGGACCGGCGCGCGCTGCCCGCGCCGGACACCACCCGCACGGAGGCCTCCACGCGGGTGGTGGCGCGCACGCCGCTCCAGCTCCAGCTGGTCCGCATCTGGGAGGAGACGCTGGGGGTGTCGCCCATTGGCATCCGCGACGACTTCTTCGACCTGGGCGGCCACTCCATGCTGGCGGTGCAGCTGATGGGCCGCATCCAGCAGGCCACCGGCCGCAACCTGCCCCTGGCGTCGCTGTTCCAGGCGTCGACGGTGGAGCAGCTCGCCGCGCTGCTGGAGCAGGAGGCGCGCGCGTGGTCGCCGCTGGTGGCGCTGAAGCCGGAGGGCACCAGGCCGCCGCTGTTCTGCGTCCACCCGGCGGGCGGCGGCGTCCTCTGCTACGTGGACCTGGCGCGCGAGCTGGACGCGGATCAGCCCTGCTACGGCCTCCAGGCCCGGGGCACCGAGGGCGAGGAGCCCCTGGGAACCGTGGCGGAGATGGCCGCGCTGTACCTGGCGTCCGTGCGCCAGGTGCAGCCGCACGGGCCTTACCACCTGGCGGGCTGGTCGCTGGGCGGCATCATCGCCTTCGAGATGGCGCGGCAGCTTCGCGCGGAGGGCGAGGAGGTCGCGCTGCTCGCGAGCATCGACGCCTACACCGTGCAGCACATGGTGCCGGACAAGCAGCCGGAGCAGGTGCTGGAGGAGATGCTCACCTCCGAGCTCACCTTCATGCTGGCCACCACCACCGGCGGTGACCCCATGGAGCTGCGCGAGCGCATCTCCCGCATGACGCAAGCGGAGCGCGTGAACTACTTCTACGAAGTGGGCAGCCAGAGCGACTCGCAGATCGCCGAGGTGGGCGTGGACCGCGTGCGCAACCTGTACCGGGTGTTCGAGTTCACGTCGCGCGCCTTCACGTCGTACGACGCGAAGCCGCTCGACGGGAAGCTCGTGCTGCTGCGCGCCAGCCAGCGGCCCGACACGCGCGAGGACCACGGCTGGGAGGGGCTCGTCTCCAGCGGCGTGGAGGTCGTGGACATGCCGGGCTCGCACATGACGATGATGCGCAAGCCGCTCATCGCCAACGTGGCGAAGGAGCTCCAGGCCCGCATCGGCTCCTGGACGGCGCCCGTGGACGACCCGAAGAAGAAGCTCGGGTAGCGGGGCCGGGCGGGCTCCAGGGGCACCCTCGGAGCCCGCTGGGCGGGCCGCCTGGAAGAACGCGTGGTCGAAGAGGGGCGCGCGGGTCAGGGCCACGGGGCGGTGGCGCTCGCGTCAACGTGAGACGCGCTAGGATGGGCACATGCGCCTGTTCGTGCTCACCGGTGTCTGGCTGGCGCTGTCCGGCGCGCTCGGCACGGAGCTGCGGCGGGACGGCTACAGCTTCCGGCCGCCGGACGTGTTCCGGATGACGCGCTGGGAGCGCTACACGGGCTCGCAGGTGGGCGCGGTGTCGGAGGACGGCGTGCGCGCGCGCGGCCTGTCCGCGGCGCTGGCGGACGGCGAGGGCCCGGACGCGGCCACGTTCCTCATCGCCGTGGTGGACGGGGACTTCTCCGCCAGCCCCTCGGAGCGGGACGCGTTCTCCACCGCCGTGGTGCAGCACTTCCAGCGCGAGCTGGGCGTGGCGCTGACGCCGGAGCGGGTGGACCGCGTGGGCGGACCGGTGCCCCGGGTGGAGGTGCTGGGGACGCTGCGTGAAGCCGGACAGGTGCGCACGGTGCTGGTGGCGGGGCTGGCCTCCGAGGGCCGCCACGCCGTGGTGACGGTCAGCGCGCCCGCCGCCCGCTGGGATGCCCTGGCCCCCGGGGTGCGCGCCTCGCTGGAGACCTTCCGGATGGAGGCCCCGGTGGCGGGGGTCGTGTCCCGGCGGCTCGCGGGGGCGCTGGCGGGCACCCTGGCCGGCGCCCTGGTGGTGTCCTACGCGGCCTGGCGGCGCCGCCGGCAGGGGGAGGGGCCGGCCTCATCGTAGGGCTGGGTGCGGGGACGGTGACGGTGTCCCCCCGGGGGGCTCGCGGTGGGATACGGTGCCGCCGCCCATGTTCTCCCTTCTCCTTGTCGCCGTGCTCGCGCAGGGGCCCGCCGCCCCTCCGGAGCCCTCGGCGTCCCCGGCCCCGCCGGTCCTCCCCGCGCCGGACGCTGGCGTCGCGGACGCGGTGGTGCCCCCCCTTCCGGTGGCCTCGCTGCCTCCGGCCACGCACGAGCTGT
Source organism: Pseudomonadota bacterium (assembly GCA_023424585.1). Taxonomy (GTDB): domain Bacteria; phylum Myxococcota; class Myxococcia; order Myxococcales; family Myxococcaceae; genus Corallococcus. The sequence continues at coordinate 7,561 of JAFADT010000066.1, read as the reverse complement.
TCCGCCGCATCCAGGGCCGCGTCGCGCAGGTGCGCATCATCGAGCGCCGCTCCGGAACGAAGTCCTCCATCGGCTCCGCGTTCTTCGTGAGCGCGAAGGGCCACGCCCTCACGAACTACCACGTCGTGTCCGACCTGGTGCTCCACCCGGAGGACTACACCGCGGAGCTGGACCGGGGCGACGCGACGGTGCCGGTGCGCCTGCTCGCGGTGGACGTGGTGAGCGACCTGGCCGTCATCCAGGTGGACTCGCCCATCAGCGACTACTTCAAGCTGGAGGAGCAAGAGCCGCCGCAGGGCACGCGCCTGTTCGCCATGGGCAACCCGCGCGACCTGGGCACCACCATCGTGGAGGGCACCTACAACGGCCTGGTGCGCGACGCCCTCTACGAGCGCGTGCACTTCACCGGCGCCATCAACCCCGGCATGAGCGGCGGGCCCACGCTCAGCGGCGAAGGCGGCGTCGTGGGCGTCAACGTGGCCACCATGGGCAACCAGGTGGGCTTCCTGGTGCCGGTGGCCCGCGCGCGCTCCCTGCTCGACCAGGCGCTGGCGCGGGGGGCGCCTCCGGAGCCGGCGACGCTGCTGGCGTCCGTGAAGGAGCAGCTGATGACCAACCAGCAGCGCATCACCGACCGGCTGCTGGCCACGGACCTGCCGAAGCAGGCGCTGGGCGACTACCGCGTCCCCGGCCGCTGGAGCCCGTTCCTCAAGTGCTGGGGCGACACGCCGCACGATCCGGAGACGCCCTACACGGTGACGAGCTACCAGTGCTCCTCGGAGGAGGACATCTTCCTGTCCTCCAGCCACCGCACGGGCGTGGTGACCTACCTGCACCAGCACGTCGAGAGCCAGAAGCTGGGCGCGATGCGCTTCTCCGCGCTCTACAGCACGCTCTTCTCCCAGGACCCGGACGCGGTGCCCGCCACGCGCGAGGACGTCACCAACTTCCGCTGCACGTCGGAGTTCGTGGACGTGAAGGGCCTCACGGTGCGCGCGGCGCTGTGCCTGCGCGCCTACCGCCGCTTCCCGGGCCTCTATGACCTGGTGCTGCGCGCGGCCACGGTGAACGCGTCCACGCGCGGCGTGGACACCAGCCTCACGCTGGGCGGCTTCTCCGCGGAGAACGCGCGCAAGCTGGCGCGCCGCTACCTGGAGGGCCTGTCGTGGACGAAGTGATCTTCCTGGAGGTGCTGGAAGGGGACGCCGTCCAGGCCCGCCACCGGCTGGAGCGGTGGCCGGTGACGGTGGGGCGCGGCTACGCCAACGACGTCATCCTGGACGACCCGAAGGTCTCCGCGGAGCACCTGCGCCTGGAGCGGCGCGAGGACGGCGCGGTGGTGCTGCGCGACGTGGGCAGCGTCAACGGCACCTTCAGCGTGGAGCCGTGGGTGGCGCTGAAGGAGCTGGTGCTCACCCCGGACGTGCGCGTGTCCGTGGGGGACACGGTGCTGCGCTTCCGGCCGCGCTCCTTCGCGGTGGAGGACACCGTCGTCAACGAAGCCCCCGCCGCGCCCAGCGAGCGCCTGCTCGAGCGCCCCCGGGCCTTCGCGCTGTCGCTCCAGGCGCTGGTCGTGATGTCCTTCCTCTCCGAGCGGGTGACCCAGTTCCGCAAGACGGACTGGGGCGACCTGCTGATGTCCACCGTGGTGCCCCTGGGCCTGGCGCTCCTGTGGGCGGGCGGCTGGTCGCTGGCGAGCCGCATCGCGCGCAAGCGCTTCTACTTCCGGGTGCACACCACCATCGCCGCGCTGGTGCTGCTGGGCTTCTCGCTGTCGCCGCCCGTGTTCGCGCTCCTGGGCTTCAGCTTCTCGCTGGGCGCGTGGCTGAGCTTCGTGCGCACCCTGGCCGTGTTGGGGCTGGTGGGGTGGGGGATCTACTGGCACCTGCGCTACGTGACGCGCTGGAGCGGCAAGCGGGTGGTGCGCGGGCTCGTCATCGCGTCGGTGGGCGTGCTGGTCCTCACCAACGTCTCGGAGGTGCTGGGCAACGAGGACTTCAGCGAGGCGCTGGAGTTCCCCCGCTCGCTCCTGCCGCCGGTGCTGCGCGTGGCCCCGGCGCACTCCCTGGACGCGTTCTTCGACGACGCGAAGCCGCTGGAGAAGAAGGTGGACGCGCTCGTGAAGGAGCGCTGAGGCGCGTCCACCGCCTCACCGCCTACAGGCCGCGCACCGCGTGCGGCTTGTAGGGGGCCTCCAGCGCCTTCACCTCCTCGGGCGTGAGCTTGAGGTTCACCGCCTTCACCGCGTCCTCCAGGTGCTCGGGCTTCGTCGCGCCGATGATGGGCGCCGTGACGACGGGCTTGGACAAGAGCCACGCCAGCGCCACCTGCGCGGGCGGGGCCTGGCGCGCCTCCGCCACCTGCTTCACCGCCTCCACCACGTCCCAGTCCCCGGGCTGGTTGTAGAGCACCGGCGACAGCGTGTCGGAGCCCGCGCGCGTCGTGGATTCCTTGTCGTCCAGCGACTTGCGCGACCCCGCGAGCAGCCCTCGCGCCAGCGGCGACCAGGGGATGACGCCCACGCCCTCCGCCTCGCAGAGGGGCAGCATCTCCCGCTCCTCCTCGCGGTAGACGAGGTTGTAGTGGTTCTGCATGGACGCGAAGCGCGCCCAGCCGTTGCGCTCGGACACGCTCAGCGCGCGCATGAACTGCCACGCGTACGCGGAGCTCGCGCCCAGGTAGCGCACCTTGCCCTGGCGCACGAGCTGATCCAGCGCGGCCAGCGTCTCCTCGATGGGCGTGTTCGGGTCCATCCGGTGGATTTGATAGAGGTCGATGGTGTCCACGCCCAGCCGCCGGAGGCTCGCCTCGCAGGCCTGGGTGATGGCCTTGCGCGACAGGCCGCGCTCGTTCTGGCCGCTGCCCGTGGGGAAGTAGACCTTCGTGGCCAGCACCACCTCGTCCAGCTTCGCGTACTTGCGCAGCGCGCGGCCCGTGACCTCCTCGCTGACGCCGTCCGAGTACATGTTCGCGGTGTCGAAGAAGGTGACGCCCAGCTCCACCGCGCGGCGGAAGAAGGGCTGCGCCGCCGCCTCGTCCAGCACCCACGGGCGCCACTTCGGCGTGCCGTAGCTCATGCAGCCCAGGCAGATGCGGGAGACCCGCAGGCCCGTGTGTCCCAGGTTGGCGTACTTCATGGTCGCTCCTTCGCGTGGCCGGCACCTCCAGGTGCCGGGGGCGTCTGGTGGTGCCAGAGGCGTTCGCTGCTTGCGTATGCCCAGCGGGGGCGAGCGCTTCAACCTCCTGTCGCGGGAAAAGACGACGGGCAGGTCCCCGTGAAGGGAACCTGCCCGCGTCACTTCAGGGGCTGAGAGCCGGGCCTTACGCCCGGACCTCCGCCGGAGGCGAGTCCGGGGTGGGCGCCGGCAGGGTGGCGCCCTCCTTGAACGGCGACGTCTCCAGCGCGGCGTTGAGGACCTCGTCCATCTTCGTGGCGAAGATGAACTCCAGCTCGTTCTTCGCCTGGTCCGGCACGTCGACCAGGTCCTTGCGGCAGCGCTCCGGCAGGATGACCCGCTTGATGCCCGCGCGGTGCGCCGCGAGGACCTTCTCCTTGATGCCGCCCACCGGCAGCACCAGGCCCCGCAGCGTGGCCTCGCCCGTCATCGCCGTGTCGTGCCGCACCCGGATGCCCGTCAGCAGGCTGGTGAGCGCGGTCAGGATGGTGACGCCGGCCGAAGGACCATCCTTGGGGATGGAGCCCGCGGGGAAGTGCAGGTGGATGTCCGTCTTCTCCAGGAAGTTCGGGTTGATGCCCAGCGACTCCGCCTTGCTGCGCAGGTAGCTCAGGGCCGCCGTGGCGGACTCCTTCATCACGTCGCCCAGCTGGCCGGTGAGCGTCATGCCGCCCTTGCCCGCCATCTTGGTCGCTTCGATGAAGAGCAGGTCGCCGCCCGCCGCGGTCCACGCGAGCCCCGTCGCCACACCGGGGACCTCCGTGCGCTCCGCGACCTCCGAGTAGAACGTCTCGGGCCCGAGGATCTCCTTCACGCGCTCGGCGTTGATGGTCTGCTTCTCCGTCTTCCCGCCGGCCACCTCCACCGCCACCGCGCGGCAGATGTCCGCGATGCGGCGCTCCAGGTTACGCACGCCGGCCTCACGCGTGTACGACGTCGTGAGGATGAGCAGCGCGTCGTCCTGCACTTCGATGTGGTCCCCGTTGAGGCCGTGCTCCTTGAGCTGCTTCGGCACCAGGTGGATCCGCGCGATGGACTGCTTCTCCTCGAACGTGTAGCCCGTCAGCTCGATGATCTCCATGCGGTCCCGGAGCGGCCCGGGGATGGGATCCAGCTGGTTCGCCGTCGCGACGAACATGACCTTCGACAGGTCGAACGCCACGTCCAGGTAGTGGTCGCTGAACGTGCTGTTCTGCTCCGGGTCCAGCACCTCCAGCAGCGCCGCGCTCGGGTCGCCGCGGAAGTCCGCGCCCAGCTTGTCGATCTCGTCCAGCATCATCACCGGGTTCTTCGTCCCGGCCTTCTTCATGCTCTGGATGAAGCGGCCCGGCAGCGCGCCCACGTAGGTGCGGCGGTGCCCGCGGATCTCCGCCTCGTCACGCACGCCGCCCAGCGACAGGCGCACGAACTTGCGGCCCGTGGCCTTGGCCACGCTCTGGCCCAGCGACGTCTTGCCGACGCCCGGGGGACCCACGAGGCACAGGATGGGCCCGCGCATGTCGTTCTTCAGCTTGCGCACGGCCAGGTACTCCAGGATGCGCTTCTTCACCTTCTTGATGCCGAAGTGATCCTTGTCCAGCTGCTGCCGCGCGTTCTCGATGTCGAGGTTGTCCTCGGACACCTTCGACCACGGCAGGTCCGCGATCCAGTCCAGGTAGGTGCGCGCGACGGTGTACTCGCTGGAGGCCGCCGGGATCGTCTTCAGGCGGTTGAGCTCCTTCTGGGCGACCTTCTCCACCTCCGGGGGCAGGGCGGCCTTCTTCAGGCGCTCCTGCAGCTCGTCGAGCTCCTCCTCCTCCTCGCCCATCTCGCCGAGCTCTTCCTTGATCGCCTTCAGCTGCTGGCGCAGGTAGTACTCGCGCTGGGTCTTCGACATCTCGCCCTTCACGGCGGAGTCGATCTTGTTGGAGAGCTTGAGGATCTCCCGCTTGCGGTTGAGCAGCTCCAGGACGAGCTTCATGCGCGCCTTGAGGTCGACCGTCTCCAGCACGGCCTGCTTCTCCTCGATGGGCACGTCGACGTTGGCGGCGATGAGGTCCGCCAGGTGGCCCGGGTGCGTGATGCTCTCCACCAGCTCCGTGGCGGCGGCGGGCAGCTCGGGCATCAGCTCGATGACCTCGCGCGCCAGCTTCTTCAGGTTGATGCCCAGGGCCTCCACCTCGACGTTCTCAGAGGAGGTCTTGTCCTCCACCGCGTCGACGCGGGCCTTGAGGTAGGGCGCTTCCTGGACCAGCTCCATCACGCGGAAGCGCGCGAGGCCCTGGACCACGAGCGAATAGTTGTCCTCGCCCATCTTCAGCAGCTTCACGATGCGGGCGACGGTGCCCATCGTGTACAGGTCGGACGCGCCGGGATCCTCCTCCTCGGCGCGGCGCTGCGTCACGACGCCGATGACCTGGTCGTCACGCACGGCGTCCTTGATCAGCGCGATCGTCTTCTGGCGGCCGACGGCCAGGGGCAGCACACCACCGGGGAAGAAGACACTGTTGCGGAGCGGCAGGATGGGCAGCACCTGCGGGATGTCTTCCTTGTTGATGAGCCCCGGAGGGGCCATCGCGGTGGGCATTGCGCTGGCCGCGGTGCCCTTCTTCTTCTCGTCAGACATGGAGTTCGGCCTCTTCCTTGCTTGAACCCGGTCAGCAAGCGGCCGGGCCGGTGAACCATCCGGTTGATTTCTGCAACGGATGAACCAACGTAACAACCAAACCGGACATGGCAAACGCGATGTGCGTTATTTCCGTGCCTCGTCGGCTGTACGACGCTCCTCCTTGTAATGGCCCAGAAGTCTCGCGTCCGGCGAAGGGGTGGGGCATGCTCGCCCCCTCTCACGCTTGATGCGGTGCGCGAGCGCGCGCCCCCGCACTGGAGGCCGATGTGAAGCTCCACACCTGCGCCCACCTGATGTCGCTGTCCGCGCTCCTGGCGCTCGGATGCCACTCTCCCGTGGATGACGACGGCTCCACGGTCCCGGACGCCTGCGAGGCGACCCCTCCGGTGGTGGCCCCCCAGAAGACGGACATCCTCTTCGTCATCGACAACTCCGGCTCCATGCGGGAGGAGCAGCAGGGCATCGCCACGGAGCTGCCCGCCTTCCTGGCCGCGCTGAAGGCCGGCAGCGGCGTGATCCAGGACTTCCGCGTGGGGGTCATCACCACCTCCGTGTACCAGCGCCAGCGCTTCCCGGACGGGGCGGACGTCATCCGCTCCTTCCCGGATCAGGAGGGGCGGCTGCAGCCGGTGCGGGACGAGTCGAACCAGCCTACCGCCGAGCGCTTCATCGAGAGCTCGGATCCGCAGCTGTTGCCCAAGTTCCAGCGGCTGGTGGATCAGGGGACGTCCGGCAGCGGCCAGGAGACGCCCTTCGAGGCGGTGCGGCTGGCGGTCACCCCGCCCCTGGCCACCCAGCCCCTGGAGGAAGGCGGCAACGGGGGCTTCCTGCGGGACGACTCCCGCCTGCTGGTGGTGGTGGTGTCCGACGAGGAGGACTGCAGCTCCACGCAGCGGCCGCCTCCGGTGGCGCTGGGGCAGGACACGGCCGTGGACTCGTGCACCGAGCAGGGGGACAAGCTGACCCCGGTGTCGGAGTACTACCAGGCGTTCCAGTCCCTGCGTGACAGCCGCGGCGCGTCGCGCGAGGTGCTGTGGGCGACCATCGGCCCGGTGGCGCTGACGGACAAGCGGGCGGAGCTGACGACGGAGGTGGTGGGCAGCACCACCTACGTGCGCAACGTCGATTGTCCGACGTCCTACGGGCCCGGCTACCGGCAGAGCGCCATGGCGCAGGCGTTCGACGCGACCCGGGCGAACCTGGACTCCATCTGCAAGCCGAGCTACCAGCAGACGCTGCTGGACATCGCGGAGCTGGCCACGGTGGCGCAGAGCGTGGCCGTGGTGAACCTGCCGGATCCGCGGCTCGCGGTGGTGTACGTCACGCGGTCGGACGGCTCCGTGCAGACGTGCACGGCGGCCAACGGCGACTTCCGCTACGAGCCCCCCAGCGGCGACCGCCCCGCGCGCATCTTCTTCCTGGGCCCGTGCCTGCGCCGCGTGGGCGACACGAAGGTGGAGGTGAAGGTGCTGTGCGCCGGGTAGCCCGGCGTTGAAGGCCGCGCCGCACCCGGAGGGCCCCGCGAAGGACGCGGGGCCCTTTTTTCGGGTCCGGCGCGTGACCCGCCATGTCCGGCGCCGTGGGGAGTGGCGCGCGCGGAGCCGCCCCTTCCCGTCGAGCGGAGCGCCCGACGCGGCAGGTCCGGCTCGCTCGGAAGCCCGCCCGCGGGGGTGTCAGACGGCCTTGGATACTGGCCTCACACTCGCGAAGGTGCGGGGCGGGTGCTCGAGGCCAGGAGGCGACATGGGCGCGGCGCTGGAGCGGTCGGGGTTGGCGG
>JAFADT010000863.1 GCA_023424585.1 Pseudomonadota bacterium | reverse complement strand
ACCGTAGCGGTTCCACGGCAACAATGAAGTCTTCGAGCCGACGCCAAAATTCTCCGTCACGCCACCAATCGGCTTGCCGCCTCCTCCGAACGTGTTGAAGAACTCGACGAGCTCCTCGCCGCTCATGCCCTTGCCATTGTCGGCGATGACGCGCCGGTAGACACCCCTGCGTTCGACCGCCTGCCATTCAATCGTGTACTCGACGCGGGTGGCACCCGCCTCGATGGCATTCACCAACGTCTCGCGGACCCATTGGAACTGTCCTCCTTCACGGTACGTTCGCTCAATGAAGTGGTGCGTACCTGTGGACTGCATCGCATGGATCAGGCTCGATGATTTCCTGGCGGACATCGGCACTCCTTGCACGGCAAGGCGGGGCACAACGGTCGGCGCGGAACCCTTCAACTGGCCGCCATGGCAGGTTCGCGCCTGGACCCATTCATTAGCGCACCTCCTCGGCGATGCCTCTCCCCCGAAGGAGGTACCTCCATGAAACCTGGATCCGAGCCCACTGCGCCGCTGACGGAAGGATCGCCCTCCGGGGAGAGAGGCAAGGGGTGGTGAGGCGCGACATCGCACCGCACCTTCTGGGGAAGGGAGTGGCGGATGCGATTCGCGGACTTCGTGGGCCTGGCCGCCCAGCTCTTCGAGGCCTCGGGCGTGAGCGTGATGGTGGTGGGGGCGGTGGTCTCCGTGGCGCTCGTCCTCCGCGACGCACGGGGGCCACGGCAGGGAAACACCTACCGCCAGCTGCGCCAGTACCTGGGTCGTTCCATCCTGCTGGGGCTGGAGCTGCTCGTCGCGGCGGACATCATCCGCACGGTGGCGGAGTCCCCCACGCTCCGGCAGGTGCTCATCCTGGGCCTCATCGTCCTCATCCGGACCTTCCTCAGCTTCACGCTGGAGATGGAGATCGACAGGCGGTGGCCCTGGCAGCCGCGGCCACGCGACGAGGATGGAGCCGGCCCCCCGCGCGGCTGACGGCGTGGAAGGCGAGCGCCGCCGGAGAGGGCCCACCCCGCCGCTCCTCCTGTCATCGGGTGCCGGCCAATCAGCGGCCGCGCCTCCGGGCGGGCGCGGGCTGCCCGCGTGAGCCAGGAATGCACACCCTTCAGGTCAGGCCACTTCCATGGTGGGAAGCGGCGTCACGAGGCCCTGCCTCCAAGCTCGCCGGGAAGGGTCGGGGCCAGAGGAGGCGCGCGTGGAGAGTCCCAGCGCAAGCTTCGACCGGGAGGCCTCCGAGGCGCTCAACGACGCGCACTCCCGGCTACTCCTCGAGACGCTGGTGTCCAGCACGCCCGTGGGGCTCGCGGTGGTGGATCTGGAGCAGCGCTTCGTCCAGGTCAACGACGCGCTGGCGGACATCAACGGCATCCCCCGCGCCGCCCACCTGGGCCGCAAGGTGCAGGAGATCGTCCCGGAGATGTGGCCCACGCTGCGTCCCCAGTACCAGCGCATCATGGAGGGCGGGGCCGCGCAGACGGTGGAGGTCCGCGGTGTCACCTCCAAGGAGCTGGGCGTCGAGCGCCACTTCCTCGTCAGCTACTACCCGGTGCGCACGGGCACGGGGGTGCTGCTGGGCATCGGCGTCATCGTGGTGGAGGTCACCGAGCAGCGGAAGGCCCACGACGCGCTCGTGGCCAGCGAGCAGCGCTACCGCTCGCTGGTGGAGGCCATGGCGCAGCCGGTGTGGACCACCAACGCCCGCGGCGAGGTGGTGGAGCCCGCGCCGCGCTGGATGGAGTTCACCGGCCAGACGCAGGCGGAGCACCTGGGGCTGGGCTGGCTCGCCGCCATTCACCCGGATGACCGCAAGCGCGTGGTGCGCGGCTGGGTGGAGTCGCTGCGCACGAAGACGTCCTATCGGGGCGAGTTCCGCCTGCGCTTCCACGCGGGGGGCTGGAGGGACGTGGTGGGCCGGGCGGTGCCCGTGTTCAGTGACGAGGGCACCATCCGCGAGTGGGTCTCCACGGCGGAGGACATCACCGAGCGCAAGCAGGCGGAGGCCCTGGCGGAGAACGAGCGCGCGAGGCTGCGCTCCGTGCTGACGAGCGCCCCGGCCTCCATCGCCATCCTCTCTGGCGAGCGCCAGGTCTTCACGCTGGTGAATCCCCTCTACAAGAAGCTGTCCGGAGGCGCGGAGCTGATGGGCGTCTCCATGAAGGACTTCGAGAGCGAGCGGGCGATCGAGCACTCACGACTGCTGGACGAGGCCTACACCCGCGGAGAGTCGTTCGTGGAGAAGGAGGTCCCCATCACCATCAACGTCGGCGGTGCCGGCGAGAAGGCGACGCGGCGGTTCGACGTGGCCTACCAGCCGCTGCGCGACGTGAGTGGTCATGTGGACTCCGTGCTGTCGTTCGCCATCGACGTGACAGAGCGGGTGGAGGCGCGGGAGAAGCTGGAGGAGTGGGCCGCGTCGCTCCGCAACCAGCAGCAGTGGCTGGAGGCGGTGCTGGACCGGACGCCGGTGGCGATGATCCTGGTGGAGCCCGGGACCGGCCGCATCCTCTTCGCGAACCAGGTGGCCCGGCAGCTGGCCGGGGGCGAGATCCCCGAAGGCCTGAGCGAGGAGGCCTACAACGAAGGGGAGCATCGCTTCACGGATGAAGCGGGCCGCGAGCTGCGGGTGGACGAGATCCCCGGCATCCGCGCCGTGAAGGGAGCCCCCGTGCACGGCGAGCCGGTCGTCTGGCACACCCCCACCGGGCGCTACTCCCTGCTGGTGGAGGCGGCCCCCCTGCCCGCCCAGCACGGCCATGAGGAGGCGGTCCTCCTGGCGCTCCAGGACGTCACGGAGCTGCGAAAGACGCAGGCCCAGCTCCAGCACGCGGTGTCGCTCCGGGACGAGTTCCTGACGGTGGCGTCACATGAATTGAAGACGCCGCTGACACCGTTGCAGCTCAAGCTCCAATCCCTGGTACGGGACGCGCAGACGGAGCAGACGCTGGAGGCGCTGCGGGAGCGGGTGGTGAGGACCTCGGAGACCATCTCCGGGCAGATCCGGAAGATGACCACGCTCATCAATGACCTGCTGGAGGTGACGCAGCTCACGGGCCCTTCCGCGCCGCTGCAACTGGAGGACGTGGACCTGGCGGACGTGGTGCGCGCCGTGGTGGAGCGCTTCCAGCCCCAGGCGGCGAAGGCGGGCTGCGAGCTCATCGTCGAAGCGGCACCGGGCATCGTGGGCCGCTGGGACCGCCACCGGCTGGAGCAGGTGGCGACCAGCCTGGTGTCCAACGCGGTGAAGTACGGCGCCGGGCACCCGGTGATGATCCGGGTGGGGCGTCACCGGGGCCGGGCCCGGCTGAGCGTGGGGGACGAAGGCATCGGCATCGCGCCAGCAAACCTCCAGGCCATCTTCGAGAAGTTCACCCGCGCCGTGTCCACCCGGCACTACGGGGGCTTGGGCTTGGGCCTCTTCATCACGAGACAGATTGTCGAAGCCCACCACGGCACCCTGCGCGTGGACAGCCAACCCGGACAGGGTGCGACGTTCATCGTGGAGTTGCCTACTCCTCCGCCCCAGGGAGTCCTGAGACACCTCTCTGGGGAGAGTTTCCCCTCGTGAGGTGGATGTGAAGACGAAGCAGGACAGGACAGCGGAGCGCGGTCGATTCTCGGCGAAGCGGAAGAAGGAGGCCGTGCTCCGGCTGCTCAAGGGGGAGGAGTTGGACGCGCTCTCGCAGGAGCTGGGCGTCACCGCGGCGGTGCTAAGCGAGTGGCGAGAGAAGTTTTTGGGGTCAAGTCCCGAATCGTGTGTAGTTGGTCCGGAGGGGGTTCAGGGGAGGAAGGCTCCTTGGCGGTATCATTCAGCGGTGTCTGAGTTTGACTTCAGGAGGGCCATGTTGGTCTGCCCCCCGATTTTCGGACCAGTTGAAGCGTGAGAGAGTCCTTGCGGCCAGGAGAAAGGTCGGTCGTGAGGAAGAGCAGATTTACCGAGGAGCAGATGGTCCGTGTCCTGCGGGAGGCGGAGGCGCCTGGAGCCAGCGTGGT
>JAFADT010000779.1 GCA_023424585.1 Pseudomonadota bacterium | reverse complement strand
GGTCCATGACTGCGGACCGGCGGACGGAGGGACGCCCGCCCGCCGCCACGGGGGATGGCTTGTGGCGGCCGGGCACGTCCCGGATGATGGGCCGCCGCGCCCGCCCCCGCCTGGAGTCCCCCGCGATGTCTCCCCGTTCCGGCGTCGACCTGCCCTCCGCCCTCCCCGAAGGCCCGCCCATCGAGGAGCGCGTGGCCGCGCTGGAGGTGCTGTCGCCCAGGGACATCGACGCGCGCCTGGGCGACCTGGGCTACCGGGGCCAGCCCGAGGCCCGCCGCGCGGCCTCCGTGCTCGCCTACCGGCACCTGCGCCGCATCCGCCGGCTGTACCTGGAGGGGCTGGAGCCGGAGCCCGGCACGCGCGAGAACGCCCTCTTCCTGGGCCCCACCGGCTCCGGCAAGACGTTCCTCGTGGAGCTCCTGTTCCGTGAGATCCTGGGCGTGCCCACCGTGCTCGCGGACGCCACCCAGTTCTCCGAGACGGGCTACGTGGGCGACGACGTCAGCACCCTCCTGTCCCGGCTCTACGAGGCCGCGGAGCGCGACGCGGCGTGGGCGTCCTGCGGCGTCATCTGCATGGACGAGTTCGACAAGCTCGCCACCAGCCGCTCCGACAGCCGCTTCTCCGGCCAGCAGACGACCAAGGACGTGAGCGGCTTCGGCGTGCAGCGCAGCCTGCTGCACCTGCTGTCCGCGCCGCAGGCCACCTTCCCGCCGGACTTCGGCTTCACCAGCCGCATCCGCGCCGAGTCCCTGGACATGGGCTGCATCACCTTCATCGCCTGTGGCGCGTTCAGCGGCTTCCGGGGCACGGCGGAGACCCTGGCCCACGTGGAGCGCGTGGGCTTCGGCCGCGAGCCCGGCAGGGGCGGCCAGCGGGACCTGGAGTCCATCGCCGCGCGCATCACGGACGAGCACCTGGAGAACACCACCGCCTTCTCCCGCTACGGCTTCATCCCGGAGCTCATCGGCCGCTTCAACCGGCTGGTGTCCTTCAGCCCGCTGGACGCGGCCACGCTGGGGGACATCCTCCAGCACAACGTGCTGCGCGCCTGGGAGCGCGAGTTCGCCCACGAGGGGCTGGAGCTCGCCGTGGAGCCCGCCGTGCGGGAGTGGGTCGTCGCCCGCGCCCTCAAGCGCGAGACGGGCGCCCGGGGCCTGCGCACCGTCCTGGCCCCCGTGCTGGAGCAGGCCGCCTACGAGCACTTCGGCCACGGGCAGGCCGCCACGGTGCGCCTGGTGCTGGGGGACGACGCCGTGCGCGCCCTGCGCGACTGAGGTGGGAGCAGACGACGCGCCGGGGCCCGGTCCGGGAGGCCCCCGGAGCGTCGTTCAGCCGGGCCCGTCCTTCACCCGCGCGTCCGACGCCTTACGGTTGAGGCACACACGCGCAGCCACGTGGAGGCGGACCCATGGCACACATCAATCAGGAAATCCCCCGGGAGGAGTGGGCGAGCTACCTCGCCGGCATCAGCAGGAAGGACGCCACCCAGTGGGTGCGCGTGGAGTCCATCGACGCGGAGAGCGGAGACCAGCCCCTGGCCGACCGCCTGCCCCTGGTGGACATCTCCCTGGAGACCAAGGGGAGCGACGCCGGCGCGGTGCAGATCATCGTGGGCCGCGAGGGCCAGGAGGTCACCCACCGCATCCTCGAACCCGACCGCGTCTACGCGGAGCTGGATGACAAGACGCAGGCGCTGGAGTGCCTGGAGATCGGCGAGAAGGGCGGCAAGACGCTCATCTTCTTCGAGCGCCCCACGGAGGCCGACGAGGTCTCCGCCCGCTTCTAGCGCCCGCGCTCCGTCCGAAGTGGCACGGGGCCGACGGGAGCGAGGACGCCCCCACCGGCCCCTGCCCCTCGGGCGTGACGCGCCAGCGGGCGTCCCGGGCGTCCCTAGAGGATGGCGCGGCGCACCTTCCAGTAGGTCTCCTTGGCCATGCGGAAGGCGCTGGAGTCGGCGGGCAGCAGGGTGCGCAGGAGCTCCGCGGAGCCCACCTGGAGGGGGCGCACGCAGTGGGCATCCAGTTGGTGGCGCAGGTAGCCCACCATGTCGCGGCTCTTGTACTCGTTGAAGTAGTTGCGCAGCTCCGCCTCCGTGCGGGCCTTGCCGTTGTCCGCGTACTTGGCCACGTAGGGGCTGAAGTCCGGGTAGAGGCTGCCCTTGCCGAAGCCGCCGTGCACGGTGGTCTTCATGAAGTTGCCGATGAGCAGGTCGTCGAACACCTGGTACTTCACGGCGGTCATCAGCGAGTTGCGGGGCGCCTCGAAGGTGATGCCCTTGTGGAAGCGGCGCTTGTTGAGCTCGATGACGTGCTCCTGGCCGCCCACGCGGAAGCGGAGGAAGTCCAGCACGGTGCCCAGGTGCTCGACGGCGCGGAAGTAGCGCTCCAGTTGCTTCACCTCGTCCGCCTCCAGGCGCTCGCTCCAGTCGTCCCCGTACTCCTTGGGGTCCACCGGCCTGATGACGCGCTCCTTCGGGTTGATGGAGACGGAGGCGTCGTTGGTGAAGTCCTGGCGCAGGAAGGCCGGGAGCATCTCGCAGGTGGTGGACGAGAAGCCCCGCGCGTAGTCCGGCAGCGTGGTGGTGTACTCGGAGCACCAGACGCTGTCCGCGCGCTGGTACTTGTGCATGGAGCTGAAGGGGACGAAGTAGCGCACGCCATACGTCTCCGCCATGCGCGCGATGGTCTGCCCCACGGGCGTCTTCGCCGCCGCGTACGGGAGGATGCGGCGCCCGTCCTCGGTGAAGAAGTTCATCATGTCCGCGTCGCCGTAGCCGGACAGGGCCAGGAGGTACGTCTCGCTGTACTCCTTGATGACCCGGCGCACGAAGCGGCCCTGGCCGCGGTCCCCCGCGTCGTTGAGGTTGACGATGAGCCGGCCGCCCACCTCCGCCAGCAGCACCGCGTCCTGGTTCACGTCCGGGATGCACAGCACGCGGATGCGCGGGGAG
>JAFADT010000777.1 GCA_023424585.1 Pseudomonadota bacterium | reverse complement strand
CCGCCAGCGCGGGCGCCGCCGCCGGATGCGCCAGCGCCTTCAGCCGCTCCGCCGCGCGCACCCGCGCCGCCGCGTCCGCCGCCGACAGCTCCCGCACCGAGAACCCGAACAGCGTCTCGTCCGTGGGGCTGCCCGCGTGCCCCGACAGCTCCGCCATCTGCTCCGGGCTCACCTTCAGCCGGCCCTCGCTCTGGAGTCGCTGCGCCTCGCGCGCCACCGCCGACAGGCCCGAATCCGACATGGCCACCGGGGCCCGGGGCGGAATGGGCGCCGCGGGCTTCTCCGTCCACGGCACGCTCGGCTCGGAGGGCTTCAGGGGCACCGCCGGCCCGCTGTACGGCGTGCGCACCGCCGGCACGTCCCCGCGGAGGATGACCTCGCTGCGCAGCTGCGAGATGAACGACGCCAGGTCGAACCCCAGCTCGTCGTCATCGTCCTCCGCCACCGCGCGCGCCTGCCCGGACGCGTGGATCCGGCTCGCGTCCAGCAGCTTCGCCATCAGCTGGTCGCGCTCCAGCCGCAGCGCGTGGTTGAGCCGCGACAGCTCCTCGCGCTCGGCCTGGGCGCGGGCGCCCTTCACCTCCAGCCCGGCCAGCTCCCGGCGCAGCTCCAGCTCGCGCTGACGCGCCTCCGACAGGTCCTCCTTGAGGTGCGAAAGCTCGTCGCGCGTGGACGCCAGCTCGCCATGCAACTGCTGCGCACGGGCCTCGAAGTAGACGATCTTTTCGAGTGCGCTCTTGAGCAGCGCGTCCGGACGCTCGTCACTCACGACTGGCTCTGGCCTCCCCGCGAAGGCGCACGGCGGCGCTCCCCGGCTCGCGTCACCGAAGGGACTCCCCGGTTTCCCGACCTGGCGCCGGGGCGGGCACCTTATGTCAGCCCTACGTGCTACGTAAACCACGGAAACACCAGGGGTTTTCCCCCGCCAAGGCACGCCGTGATTGACAACGCCGCCCAGGCCGATTTTTCGGCCTCGCGCCCGCGTGCACGCATGCTCCAATGGGCCCATGGCCCCTACGCGCATCGACACCGCGGTGACCCGGATGTTGGGGATCCGCTATCCCATCATCGCAGCCCCCATGTTCCTGGTGTCCAACGCGGCGCTCCTGGAGGCCGCCGGGCGCGCGGGCGCCATCGGGGCGGTGCCGTCGCTCAACTACCGCACCGCGCAGGCGTACCGGGACTTCCTCGCCGCCTTCCCGGAGGGCGTGCCCTTCGGCGTGAACCTCATCCTCAAGTGGGCCGAGCGCCTGGAGGAGGACGTGGCCGCGACGGTGGAGCGCAAGGTGCCGCTGGTCATCACCAGCCTGGGCGACCCCACGCCCATCGTGGAGCGCGTGCACGCGTACGGCGGCAAGGTGTGGAGCGACGTGATCTCGCTGCGCCACGCGGAGAAGGCCGTGAAGGCCGGCGTGGACGCGCTCGTCGCGGTGGGGACCGGCGCGGGCGGCCACGCGGGCAACCTGAGCCCCCTGGTGCTGGGGCCGTGGCTCAAGGCGGAGCTGGGCGTGCCGGTGGTGCTCGCGGGCGCGCTGTCCACGGGGCGCCACCTGGCCGCGACGCTCGCGCTGGGCCTGGACGGCGCCTACGTGGGCACGCGCTTCCTGGCCACCGAGGAGGCCGGCGCCGCGCCCGACTACAAGCAGGCGCTGGTGGACGCGAGCCCCGAGGACCTCGAGTACACGAAGGAGGTGACGGGCGTGCACGGCAACTTCCTCAAGGCCGCGCTGGAGCGCTTCCGCGCGGGCCAGGGCAAGGCGTGGAAGGACACCTGGAGCGCGGGCCAGGGCGTGGCCTTCGTGAAGGACGTGCTGCCCGCCGCCACCGTCGTCGAGCGCATGGTGCGCGAGTACACCGAAGCCCGCGCCGCGCTGCCGTCCGAGTCCTGAAGCGGCAGTGAAGCAGCCCGGGTGTCGAGCCCCGCTTCCGGCAGGTCCCGCCGGAAGCGCGCGGTCTCCCCGGACCCGCGTGGACCGCCTCCCCACCCACGGAGCAACCCCGCACGTCGGGCGCGCGCGCGCGGCCTTCCCCTGACGTCATGGGAGGGACGCGGGCGCGCGCGCCTACCACCCCGGTTCGGCGCGCGTCTCACGCGCGAAGAAAGCACCCGGGAAGCCTTGCCAAACGCGCGCGCCGGAGCGGCGGAAACGGCGAATTGTCGCGGGTTTGCGGGCCCTTTCCGCACGCCCGGAGATGTCAGACCCCACTCGTAATCTGTGTCTCACGAGGTCACGCAAGGCAGCGACTTCTCCCCGGTACCTCTCCGTCCGAAATGCGGGGGGAGAAGCTCCTCTTTCGACAGGTTTTCCACGCCATGGAACAACGACTGGCAACCCTCATTGGAAACGCGGTGCGAGTGGCCCGGCAGCGGCTGGAGCTGACGCAGGCCGATGTCGCCGAGCGCGTCGGCATCGCCACCGAGGTGTACGGGCGCTTGGAGCGCGGGCACATGCTGCCCAGCGTGCGGACGTTGCGGAAGCTGTGCCTGGTGCTCAACTGTTCGTCGGACGTGCTGCTGGGCCTGAGCGCGACGGCGGCGGTGACCGGGGACGGCGCGCCGCAGCTCGCCGAGGATCCGCCGGAGTACCGCGAGCGGCCGGAGGTGCGGCGCCTGTTGCGCACCGTGCGCAAGCTGGACTCCCCGCGCCTGCGGCTGTTGGGGCAGGTGGCGCACGCGCTGGAGCGCTGAGGGGGGCCGTTACTCGGCCGCGGGCTCCGCGTCCACGGACGCGGGAGGTTCGCGGTGGACCGGGGGGGATGAAGTCCCGGCGACGGGCAGCCGGAGGATGAAGCGCGCACCGCCTTCCGCGCGGTTCTCCGCGTCCAGGGTGCCGCCCGCGCGCGCCACGTAGTCGCGGCAGAGCGCCAGGCCCAGGCCGGTGCCCTTGCCGGGCGGCTTCGTGGTGAAGAAGGGCTCGAAGAGGCGCGGCAGCGCGGCCTCGGGGATGCCCGGCCCGTTGTCCTCCACCTCCACCCGCACGCGGCCGTCCTCCATGCGCGCGCGCAGCACCACGTGCGCGGGCTTGCTGGAGCGGGCGGCCTCCAGCGCGTCCGCGGCGTTGAGCAGGAGGTTCACCAGCACCTGCACCAGGTGGCGGGGCGTGACGCGCGCGGGGGAGAGCCCCGGCACCACGTCGCGCTCCACCGCGCCAAGGCTGCGCAGGCGCACCGAGGCCAGCCGCTGCGCCTCGGCCAGCGTCTCCGCCACGTCGCAGGACTCCGCGCCGTCGGGGGCCTCGCGGGAGAACAGGCGCAGGTCGGTGACGATCTGCTGGATGCGCAGCACGCCCTGCTGCGTCTCCTCCAGCACGCGCCGCACGTCCTCCAGGTCGTCGGGCACTCCTTGCGCCCACTCCTCCTGGAGGTAGTGCAGGTTCGACTTCACGTACGCGAGCGGGTTGTTCACCTCGTGGGCCACGCCCGCGGCCAGCTGCCCCACCACCACCAGCCGCTCCACCTCCGCGCGCTGCCGCTCCACGCGCGCGCGGCGCGACTCGCTCTCCGCCAGCCGGCGCAGGGCCTCCACGCGCTCCAGGTGGGCGTGGCGCTCGGCCGCGCGCAGCTTGCGGAAGGCCTCCGCGCCGTAGGCGGACACCGCGAACACGAAGAGGAGGCTGAAGCACTGGCTGACGCTGCCCAGCCACGGCACGTGCGCCCGCCACAGCATCAGCAGCACCGACAGCAGCGTCCCGGCCATGGCGGACCACACCGGCAGGCGCTGCCCGGGGACGAAGACGGCGACGAAGAGGGGCACCGTGTAGAACGCGGGGAACAGCGGGCTCGACAGGCCCCCGGTGAGCTCGATGCACACGGTGAGCGCCGTCAGGCTGAGGACGCCCGCGGTGATGCCGCTGAACGGCGGGCGCAGCCACCCCGCGCCCACGGCGGCCCCCAGCACGAGGAACGAGCCCGCCCACGCCAGGTGCACGCCGAGGAAGTCCGCGCGGAAGCCGCCCAGCAC
>JAFADT010000757.1 GCA_023424585.1 Pseudomonadota bacterium | reverse complement strand
GCCCTGGCCCCGGCGCGGCAGCTCGCGCGCCCAGGCCTCGCCCGTGGTGGAGGGGACGATGTCCTCGCCCAGCTCGGCGTCCGCGAGCATCGCGGGCGTGAGGCCGCCGGCCTCCGCGCCGCCCGCGCCTCCGCCCTCGAGCGCCTGCGCGAGACCGGACACGGTGGGGTGCTTGAAGACGGTGGCCACGGGGACGTCGCGGCCCACGGCGATGCCCAGGCGGTTGGCCACCTGGATGCTCTGGAGGGACTGGCCGCCCAGCTCGAAGAAGTCGTCCTGGAGCGACGTGGCGGCGCGGCCCAGCACCTGCTCCCAGACCTCCAGCACGGTGCGCTCCATGGGCGTCGCGGAGGCGAGCAGCGCGGCGCTCTCGTCCGGAGGCAGCGCGCCCTGGAGGGCCTTGCGGTCGATCTTCCCGGTGCTGGTGCGGGGCAGCCGCTCGGCGAACGCGAAGGCGCCGGGCACCATGGGCGCGGGGAGCGCCGTGAGCAGGTGCTTGCGCAGCTCCGCGGGCGTGGGCGCGGGCGACGCCACCAGGTGCGCGCACAGCCGGCGCGACCCGCCCGGCAGCACCTGGCCGACGACCGCGGCCTCGCGGATGCCGGGGTACTTCAGCAACACGGTTTCGACTTCGCCCGGATCGATGCGGTGACCGCTGATCTTGAACTCGTCGTCCACGCGGCCGACGAACACCAGCTGGCCGTCGTCGCGCACGCGCACCTTGTCTCCGGTGCGATACGCGCGGGGCGCGCCCTCCACCGCGTCCAGGCGGGTGAAGCGGGCGGCGTCCAGCTCCGGACGGCCCAGGTACCCGCGAGCGAGCGCGCCACCCATCAGGCACAGCTCGCCCTCCTTGCCGGGGGCGGCCAGCCGGCCCTGCGGCGTGACGACCGCCGCGACGACGCCAGGGAGCGGACGGCCGATGGGGACCTCGTCACCGGAGGGCAGGGCCTCCGGACCGGCGAGCTCGGCGACGGTGGCGACGACGGTGGCCTCGGTGGGGCCATAGGTGTTGAGCAGGTGCACGCGGTCGCCCGCGACGTCCCTCCAGCGGGCGATGCGCTCCGGCAGCGCCGCCTCGCCGCCGATGATGACGGTGCGGAGCGCGTCCGGCAGCCGCGCGGCGCCGGTGGACAGGCTGTAGGCCAGCTCGTGCCAGAAGGCCGTCGGCAGGTCGAGCAGGGTGATGCCGGCCTCCGCGCACGCCTCCATCAGGCGCGGCACCGACTGGAGCATCTCGTCCGTGCGCAGCACCAGGCGCCCGCCCGCGCACAGCGTGACGAAGATCTCCTCCACGCTCGCGTCGAAGTGGAGCGGGGCGAACTGGAGCACCCGGTCCTCGGGACCGACGCGGTAGCGCTGCGTCGCGCCCGCGACGAAGTGGGCCAGGGCGCCGTGGGTGATCTGCACGCCGTTGGGCTGGCCGGTGGAGCCGGACGTGTAGATGACGTAGGCGAGCCGGGCCTCGGCGCTCGGCGCCGCATCACGTGCTTCCTGGGCAGAGGACGCGCCGGGGGCTGCGGGCGTCACGCGCGGGTCGGTGTCCTCCGCTGAGTCGCGCGCCGAGGTGTCGCGTGGGCCGAGCCGCTCCACGACGAGCACGCCGGGGGCGGTCGGATCCGCGTCGGGCGAGGGGCGCTCGGACACGACCATCACCGCGGGCCGAGCGTCCTGGAGGATGGACGCGTTGCGCGTGGCCGGGCCGGTCGGGTCGATGGGCAGGTAGCCCGCGCCCGCGAAGAGGATGCCCAGGCTGGACACGATGGCGTCGAGGCCGCGGGGCACCTTCACCGCCACCGCCGTGTCGGGCCGCACGCCCGCTTCGGTCAGGCGCGACGCCAGGGCCTGGGACGCCGTGACCAACTCGCGGTACGTCATCCGCCAGCGGCCATGCTCCAGCGCGATCGCGTCCGGCCGCACGTCCGCCTGGGCCTTGATCAGGTCCAGCACCGGGCGCACCGGGGGCACCGGACCGCCCTCCAGCAGGGAGCCGGTCGCGCCCGACGCAGAGCGCCGCACCGGCTGCTCGGGCTGCGCGAGCAACGACTCCAGCAGCTGGAGGAATCCGCGCTGATGCTCCTCGAGGGCGGCCTCCGTGTAGCAGGCGGGGTTCGCGTCCAGGTCCACGCGCAGGGCCGTCCCGCCGGAGCGCGCATGGAACCCGAACGACAGGTCCTCCACCGGACCCGCGGAGATGTTGTGCGCCGTGCCCGGCACGCCCGCGAAGTCCAGGGCGTAGTCGAACGGCATGATGTTGACGACGGGGCCGAACAGCTTGCGCTGGCCGCCGACGAGGCGCAGGTCGCGCCGGAGCTGCTCGTAGCGGTAGCGCAGGTGCGGACGCGCGGCCTTCATCTCCGCCGCCACGTCGCGGGCCAGCGCGTACAGCCCCGCGTCCGGCCGCACGGCGATGCGCAGCGGCACGATGTTCATGGCCATGCACGGCACGCGCAGCGACGCGGAGCCCAGCCGGCCCATCACCGGCAGGCCCAGCACGGCCTCCGGCGCGCCCGTGCGCTGGTGCAGGTAGATGGCCGTGACCGCCAGCACCAGGTCGGACCAGCTCACGCCCGCCTGCTTCGCGCCCGCCTGGAGCGCCGCCATCAGCTCCGGCCGCAGGTGCTCCGAGCGCCGCAGGAAGCGCGACGACATGGGCGCCGCCTCCGCGAGCAGCGGAGGCACCGGCGCGTCCTCGAAGCGGCGCACCCAGAAGTCGCGGTCCTTCTGAAGCTGGGGACCGCTCCGGTACGCGACGTCCTCATCCACCACGGGCCCCAGCCGGCTGAACCCCGCCGGCGCGGCCTTGCCCGTGACCTCCGACGTGTAGAGCTCCGCCACCCGCCGCGCGAGCAGCGAGAAGCCATACCCATCCATGGCGATGTGGTGGATGCGCTGGAACCAGAAGGACCGCTCCGGCCCCACCGTGAGCAGCGCCTGGCCGAACAGCGGCCCCGTGGCCAGGTCCACCGTGCGGCCCAGGTCCTTCCACATCCACTCCTGCGCGGCGGCCCAGGGGTCGGACTCGCCGCTCAGGTCCACGCGCTGGAGCGTCCAGGCCGTCCCCGCGTCGATGCGCTGGGCCGGGCCGCCTTCTCCCGCGATGAAGCGGGAGTGCAGCGCATCCGCGTCCGCCACCGCCTCGCGGAGCGCCGACTCGAAGCGCGCCGGATCGATGGCGCCCCGAAACTCGATGCACTCTCCTGCGTTGTAGACGGGGCTCAACAGGTCGAGCTGTTGCCCCACCCAGATGCCGTGCTGGGCCGCGGTCAGCGGGCGATTGTCCTGGGATGGGAGCATGACGGGGAACTCCGAGGGGGAAGGGGGGCCGCCCCGAGGGGCGGGTTATGAGGCGCGAGCGCCGGGAGCCATCGCGACAGGCTGCTTCGCGGCGAGCAGCGCGTACCAGTCGGTGAGCGTGGGCTTCTCCGCGAGCTCCACGAAGGACACCTCCGTCCCGCCCTGACGCCAGCGCTCCACCAGGCTCATCAGGCGGATGGAGTCCATGCCGCGCTCCAGCAGGTTCTCATCCTCACCAATGGCCGACGCGGACTCCATCAACAGTTCGGCGACAGCCGCGCGGAGCTGCTCGCGGTCCACCGCGGGCGTGGCCGCCTGCACCGGCATGGCGTCGATGAGCTGTTGCGTGGTGGTGACGAACGCGACGAGCTGCGAGGCGTAGTCCAGCGCCATCCGGTGCTTCTCCAGCGAGAAGTCCGCCACCGCGTCCGCGATGAGGAAGGGACGGATCTCGCTCATGGAGCCGTCGCTGGCCGTCTGAAGGCAGCCGATGTGCGCGTAGATGCCGCAGATGATGAGCTGGTCGCGGCCCAGGTCCCGCATCAGGTCCATCAGGCGCGTGTTGCGGAACGCGCTGTAGCGCCACTTGGTGAGGACGGTGTCGCCCTCGGCCGGTGTGAGCGCTTCGATGATCTGCTGCTTCGGGCCGGCGCGGACGCCAGGGCCCCAGAACTCCAGCTGGAGGCCGCGCTGCTCGGGCGTCTGGTCGCCGGGCTGCGCGGAGTAGACGACGGGGATGCCCAGCTTCACCGCGTGCTCGCGCAGGCGCTGGATGTTGGCCACCAGCTCCGTCACCGGGGACTGCCCCTGCGTGAAGGCCTCCACGAAGTAGCGCTGCATGTCGTGGTTGAGCAGGACGCAGCGCTTGGGCTCCGGCGTCCAGGCGAGCTTGTTCCGGGGCAGGTCCGCCGCGCCGGGCATGGAATAGGGGGCAATGGCAGGCAGTGCCATGGGGTGCTCCTGTCTCAGGGAGAAGGGGTGGAGAGGGACTGGCGCAGGCTGTCGCGCAGCGCCTTCTTGCTGACCTTGCCGACGCCCGTCTGGGGGAAGGACGCGACGAACTCGATGCGGTCGGGGATCTTGAAGGACGCGAGTCCCCGCTGGCGCAGGAACGCGTTGAGCGCGGAGGGAGCCGGGGCCTCCCCGCGAGGGATGACGACGGCGCAGGTGCGCTCGCCCAGGAACTTGTCCGGGATGGCCACCACCGCCGCGTCGCTGACGGAGGGGTGCGCGAGCAGGTGGTTCTCCACCTCCTCGGCCGCGACCTTGTCGCCGCCCCGGTTGATCTGATCCTTCGCGCGGCCCTCCACCACGAGGTAGCCCTCGGGCGTCAGGCGCACCAGGTCCCCCGTGCGGTAGAAGCCGTCCGTCGTGAAGGCCCTGGCGTTGTGCGCGTCCGCCTTGTAGTAGCCGCGGATGGTGTACGGCCCGCGCGTGAGCAGGTGCCCCGTCTCACCGGGCGCCACCGGCACGTCGTCGTCGTCCACCACGCGCAGCTCGTCCGCGTCCGACATGGGGCGGCCCTGCGTGGTGACGATGCGCGCCTCTGGATCGTCCAGCCGCGTGTAGTTCACCAGGCCCTCGGCCATGCCGAAGACCTGCTGGAGCCCGCAGCCCAGCGTGGGGCGCACGCGCGCGGCGGCCTCGTCGCTCAGCCGGGCGCCGCCCACCTGGAGGACCTTCAGGCTGGACAGGTCGTGCTTCTTCGCCAGCGACGAGTCCAGCCACACCATGGTCAGCGGCGGCACCAGCGCGGTGACGGTGACGCGCTCGCGCTCGATGAGCGGGAACGCCACGTCCGGGCTGGGGTTGAGCGCCATCACCGCCGTGCCGCCCGCGTAGAACGTGCCCAGCACGCCCGGAGAGGACATCGGGAAGTTGTGCGCCGCCGGCAGCGCGCACAGGTAGACCGTCTCCGGGGTGAACCGGCACACGTCCACGCTCGCGCGCAGGCTGTAGATGTAGTCGTCGTGCGTGCGCGGAATCAGCTTGGGCACGCCGGTGCTGCCACCGGACAGCTGGAAGAACGCCACGTCCGACGGCGACGGGCCCTCCAGCGTCACGGGCTCCGCGGGCACGGAGGCGAGCGCGGTGTGGTGCCCCGCGTCGCCCAGCACCAGCACGTGCTTCAGCGTGGGCGTGGCGGCCTTCACCTGGTCCGCGAGCCCCCGGTAGTCGAACCCGCCGAAGCGGTCCGGGATGACGTACGCGACGGCTTCGGTGAACTCGCAGAAGTAGCCGATCTCCGACGCGCGGTGCGCCGGCAGCGCGAACACCGGCAGCGCGCCCAGGCGGAACAGCGCGAAGATGACCTCGTAGAACTCCGGCACGTTGGGCAGTTGCACCACCACGCGGTCGCGCGAGCGGATGCCCAGGCCGTGGAAGCCGGCGGACATGCGGTCCACGCGCGCGTCCAGCTCGGCGTAAGTCCAGCGGTGCGCGCCGCCCACCAGCGCCACGCGCGCCCCGAACTCCCGGGCGCGGTCGCGCAGCAGCTGGCCGAAGGTCTCCCCGCGCCAGTAGCCGGCCTCGCGGTAGCGCCGGGCGAAGTCCTCCGGCCAGGTGGGGCAGCCGGGCAGGTGTTCCCGCGCGGTGCTCACGGCTGCACCTCCAGGCCCAGGCCCATGGCCTGGAGCATGGTGCGGAGCTTGGCCTCGGTCTCCGCGAGCTCCGCCTCCGGCGTGGAGCCCACCACGATGCCCGCACCCGCGAACAGGCGCAGGGTGCGCGCGTCCGCCTCCGCGCAGCGGATGGTCACGGCCCACTGGCCGTCGCCGTTCGCGTCGCACCAGCCCACGGTGCCCGTGTAGTAGCCGCGGTGGAACGGCTCGATGTTCCCGATGGCCTCGTGCGCCAGCGCCGTCGGGTGGCCGCACACCGCCGGGGTGGGATGCATGGCCAGCGCCAGCGTCAGGGACGTGATGGACGGGTCCTTCAGCTCGCCGGTGATGCGGCTGGACAGGTGCCACATCGTCTGGGTGCTCACGAGCGACGGCAGCTTGGGCACGTCCAGCGTCTTGCAGAAGGGCCGCAGCGCCTCCGCCACCGCGTCGATGACGACCGCGTGCTCGTGCAGGTCCTTGGGGGACGCCATCAGCCGCGTGGCCCGGGCGTTGTCCTCCACCGGATCCTGGCTGCGCGCGGCGGAGCCCGCCAGCGGGTTGGCCAGGACCTGCAAGCCCGAGCGCGCCACCAGCAGCTCCGGGCTCGCGCCGATGAGCGTGCGCCGCCCCGCGCCGGGGGCCGCGTCCGCGCGCTGCGGCAGGTCCACCGCGAAGGTGTACCCATGCGGGTTGCGCCGGGCCAGGTTGTGCAGGAGCTGCCGCAGGTCCACGGGCGCCGCCGTGTCCACGTGCAGCGAGCGCGACAGCACCACCTTGCGCAGCGGGCCCTCCTGCATGAGCTTCAGCGCCGCCGCGACGCCGTCCTTGTACGCGGAGGGCTCCGGCACGGGCCGCAGCGTGTACTGGCCGGACAGGGGCGAGCGGGCGGCGGAGGCGCCGTCGAACACCACCGGCCCCGCGCGCTGGAGGGTCATGGGCACCACGAGGTGCGCGGCCACCTTGCCGTCGAAGGGCACCGCGCCCACCGCCACCGGGATGTCGTGCGCCGCGTCCCGCGAGGCGTTGAGCACCGAGGCCACGCGCTCCGGCAGCCCGTCCAGCGAGCTCGCCCCGCCCGCGTCAGGCACCGTGGCGAACACGCCGCGCGCCAGCATCGTGCGCCGGGGGGACGCGAAGAAGAACGAGCCCGCGTCGTAGTCGCGCAGCAGCCGCGCCGCCAGCGCCTCCTGCTCCGGCTCCCGCGCCTCGGCCGGCGCGCCCATCACGCCGTCCACCGTCCGCGCGTCCGGTTGCCGTTCAACGATCTTGGTATCAGGAATCATTCTCAACTCGGGGCGATGGGGGGACGGAGAGACAGCCGTCCCGGGAGGGAAGGTGAGGAGGGGAGGGCGGACGCCGCGGGCGCGCTAGACGCCCAGCGTGGCGCCGCCGTCGATACACAAGTCGTGCATCGTGATGTGCCGGGCCTGGTCGGACGCGAGGAACACCACCGCGTCCGCGATGTCCTCCGGCGTGGCGATGCGGCGCAGCGGGATGCCGGTGCGGTAGCCGTCCAGCGAGCCCATGATGACGCGCTCGCGGCCGGACTCGTCCGTCCACATGCCCCGCTGCATGGCGGTGTCGGTGGAGCCGGGAGACACGATGTTGCAGCGGATGCCGTGCTGGGCCAGCTCCAATCCCAGACACTTGGTGAACATGGTGGAGGCGGCCTTGGAGGCCGCGTAGGCCGCCATCTCCATGCGCGGCACGCCGGCCGCGTTGGAGCCCACCGTCACGATGGCGCCGGAGCGGCGGGGCACCATGTGCTTCGCCACCGCGCGCGAGACATGGAACACGCCGTGGGTGTTGACCGCGAAGGTGGACATCCAGTCCGCGTCGCTCTGCGTGAGCACGGAGCCCATGCGCAGGATGCCCGCCACGTTGGCCAGCACCTGGATGGGGCCCAGCTTCGCCTCGATGTACGCGATGGCGTCCTCGATGCCGTCCTTGTCACGCACGTCCACCGGGAACGCCGTGGCCTTCAAGCCCTGTTGGCGCAGCTCCGCCACCAGCAGCTCCAAGCCCGCGGCGTTCTGGTCGAACACCGCGACGGGCATGGTGCGCGCCAGCTTGCGCGCCACCGCCGCGCCAATGCCTTGCGCCGCGCCCGTCACCACCGCGTGTCCTGTCGTCGATGACATCAGCCGCCTACCTGGATTGTATGAATGAAAATGAGAAACATTCTCATTTCGAGGCCGGGAAGTGCCATGGCCGCGAATTCCTGTCAAGGTGGCTGATGTATGAGCCGCCCGGTGTCTGGTTTCACGGGCGGTGGTTGAGCGATTGTTTCAGCTCAGGCGGCGCTGGCCTTGGCGCGCGCGGCTGTTTCACGGAGCACCTCGCCCGCGGCGGCGATGGTGTGGTCGATCTGCTCCACGGTGTGCACCGCGCTGATGAAGTTCAGGTCCCGGCGGAGGATGACGCCCCGGCGGGCCATGCCGGCCTGGAAGGGGATCATCTTCTCGATGTGCTCGGGGATGACCTTGCTGAAGCGGAAGAAGGGCACGGCGTCGTAGCCCACCACCTCCAGGGTGGAGCCCGTCTCGCGCGCGTGGGCGTTGACGCCGTCGCGCAGGCGGCGGCCCAGGCTGGCGATGTGCTCGATGTAGTTGGAGCGGCGGTACTCGTTGATGACGGCCTCGCACACGGCCAGCGAGAGCATCTCGCCGCCGAAGGTGGTGGAGACCTGCAGCTCGCTCAGGCGGGAGAGGTACTTCTCCGGTCCCGCGATGGCGGACAGGGGCATGCCCGCGGCGATGCCCTTGGACAGGGTGACGAAGTCCGCCCGCACGTCGAAGAACTGCTGCGCGCCGCCCAGGGCCAGGCGGAAGCCGGTGACGACCTCGTCCAGGACGAACATCACGCCGTGCTTCGCGCAGGTCTCCTTCACCTGGAGGAGGAACTCGCGGGTGATGGTGCGGTTGTACGGGATGGCCAGGAGCACGCAGGCCAGCTGGGCGCCGTGCTTCTCGATGTGCTCGATGAGGGCGGGCTCGTCCGGGGGGGTGAAGAGCGGCAGGCGGGTGGTGAGCTTCGCCACCGTCGGGGGCACGCCCGGGGTGTCATACATGAAGTGGTCGTGCCAGCCGTTGTAGCCCACGGTGACGATGTGCTCGCGGCCGGTGAGGTGGCGCGACAGGCGCACGGCGGCGGAGGTGGCGTCCGCGCCCGTCTTGAAGAAGCGGGCCATCTCCGCGCCCGGGATCACCTCCACCAGCGCCTTCACGGAGGAGACCTCCACCGGCGTGGGCAGCGAGTGGATGATGCCCTCCGCCAGGTGCTTGCGGATGGTCTCCGCCACGGCCGGGTGGTTGTGGCCCAGCATGTTGGCGCCCAGCGCCTGGATGTAGTCGATGTACTCCTGGCCGTCCGCGTCCTCCACCAGGGCGCCGTTGCCCTTGGTGAGGAACACCGGGAAGGCGCCGGGGGCGAAGTGGTCCGGCTTCTTCATCATCGTCTGGGTGACGCCGGGGACCCACTTGCGGGCCTCGGCGAGCAGCTCGTTGGAGCGCTCCAGCTTGATTTCACCCACGATGGGGCGGGGCAGGGACGGGTGACGCGGTGAGGTCTGGGACATGGAAGGGTCCTGGTGAGGGTGAGGCGGGTTCAGGGGGTGGGTGTCGCGTCCAGCCGCACGGCGCGGCCCACGAAGGTCCACAACAGTCCGAGCGCGAGCGCGGAGATGGCCACGGCGAGCCAGCCCAGCTGCGCGAAGCCGATGAGCGAGCCCTCCGGCGCGGTGGTGAGCAGGAGCCCCCCCAGCCAGGCGGCGAGCCCGGAGGCGCCGTCGCTGGCGGCCATGTTGACCGCGAGGTAGCGGCCCCGGAGGGACGGCGGCACCTGCGACGCGACCAGCGCCATGGTGGGGATGGCGCGGCCGGAGGTGAGCGTCATGAAGAACACGAAGACGACGGCCACCACCGGCAGCGGGGACGGCGGCAGGTGGGTGAAGAGGAGGTGCGGCACCATGGTGGCGACGAGCAGCAACGCCAGCGCGCGCGCGGGGCCCACGCGGTCCGCCATGCGGCCAATCCAGCGCGAGCTCACGAAGGTGGCCGCGCCGCCCGCCAGGTACACCCACGGCAGGTCCGTGAGGGAGAGGCCCACGTTGCCCACCATGAAGGCGCTCAGGTAGGGGATGAGCAGGAAGCTGGCGAACACCACCGTGAAGGTGAGGCCCCAGCCCAGCGCCAGCCGGGGCGTGAAGCCGGCGGTGGGGGACGAGGCGCCGGCGGCCTGGGCCAGGTGTCCGTCCACGCGAGGCAGGAAGCGCAGGAGCAGCAA
The DNA here is from genome assembly GCA_023424585.1 of Pseudomonadota bacterium. GTDB lineage: Bacteria > Myxococcota > Myxococcia > Myxococcales > Myxococcaceae > Corallococcus. The sequence continues at coordinate 1,071 of JAFADT010000757.1, read as the reverse complement.
CCACACGAGGCCCGCGAGGCCCGCGAGGACGATGAACGGCGAGCGCCAACCTCCAAGGTTCGCGAGCCCCAGGCCCAGCGGCACGCCCGCCACCGCGGACAGCGCATAGGCGGTCATCACGGTGCCGATGGCCTGGCCCCGGCGCTCCGCGGGCACGGTGTCGCTGACGATGGCCATGACGACGGCGCCCATGAGCCCCGCGCAGCCTCCGGCGACGGTGCGGGCGATGAGCAGGCCGGTGGCCCCGGTGGCCGCGCCGCACAGGAGCGTGGCGGCGATGAAGCCCGCGTAGAGCATGAGCAGCGTGCGCTTGCGCTCCAGGCGATCCAGCCAGAAGACCCCCAGGACCCCCATGGCCGCGGACGCGAGCGTGTACGCGGACACCAGCGCTCCGAACCGCGTCGCCGACAGCGCCAGCCGCTGCATCAGCAGGGGCCCCAGCGGCATCAGCATCATGAAGTCCACGACGTGGGTGAACTGCACCGCCGCGAGGAGCCACAGCAGCGTGCGCTCGTGCGGGGCAGGGGATGGAGCACTCAAGACAGTCACCTGAATCCAGATACACGACGGCTCAGGCCCGGTCCGGCAATGCCAGACAGGGCTTCGCCAGGGCCCGGCGTGCTTCACGCAGAGCCACCGTCGTTTGTTACAACTCGGCGAATGATAATGAGAATCAACATCATAAATCTTCCGGAGTCAATGGGAAAGCGGGTTCTGTGACGCAAACGTCTCCCGGCGGGCTTGCGGGGTTCGTCGCGCTTGACGGGTTGCAGGTGGGGCGGAAGGGTGGTCGCCGAGCGCAGTCCGTCCCCGTTGGGTTCCGTCAAGGAGTCGCTGGTGAAGAAGCTCGTCAATGCGCCGCGCGCGGTGGTCCAGGAGATGTTGGAGGGGCTGGTGGCGCTGGCGCCGGGCCAGGCGTTGCTGGAGGGGGAGACGGTGGTGGTGCGCTCGGACGTGCCGGCGGAGCTGGGGGCGCGGAAGGTGGCGGTGCTGTCGGGTGGCGGCAGCGGGCACGAGCCGGCGCATGCGGGCTACGTGGGGGCGGGGATGTTGCACGCGGCGGTGGCGGGG
>JAFADT010000643.1 GCA_023424585.1 Pseudomonadota bacterium | reverse complement strand
ACCGCGCCCTTCACCGCGCGCAGGAGCGCGGCGATGACCTGCCGCCGGGCCTCCGCGTCCTTGGGCTGGCGCTTCATCGCGCGCAGGGGCTCCCACAGCGCGACGGTGAGCCACAGCTCCTCCTCCGGGGAGAAGATGGACGGTGTGGCGGGGTCGCGCAGCCGGGCCTCCACCCGCTGCGCGCGCTCCTTCGCCTCGCGCGAGATGCGCTCCACCAGGGCGGGGTCCGCCTGCACGTGCTTCACCAGCGCGTCCAGCTCGCCGGCCTCCGCCTGGCGCAGGGCCTCCGCGGCCTCGGGCGTGAGGGACTCCGGCGCCATGCCCTCGACCAGGGACTCGTACTTGCGCACCAGCTCCGCGTGCTTCTGGCTCCACTCGCGGAACTGCACGTCGAACACGACGTCCAGCACCGGGTTGTCCTCCGGCCGCACCTTGCCCGTCTTCTTCGCCGCGGTGGCCAGCAGCGCGCCCACGCTCAGCGCCCGCCGCTCCTCCGGCGTGCGCCCGCCCTTCGCCGCCTGCGCGAGCAGCGCCGCGCCCAGCTTCTCCTGGAAGCCCCGCCCGCCCAGCTCGCGCACCACGCCCACGCGCAAGCTGTCGCGCGCCGCCATCGCGTCCAGGCCCTCCTGCGAGGCCAGCTCCGCGAGCGCCTGGCCCACGTGGTCGCTGAAGGCCTTGTCGTCGTAGCGCAGCCCCGGCTGGGGACCCGCGGCCTGGAGCAGCACGCTCAGGTGCTCCAGCGCCTGCGACAGGCGGGACACGTCCGCGTCGCCCAGGAGCGCCATGGCGGCCTCCAGGTCCTGCTTCAGCGGGTTCGCGGGGGCGGAGGGGGGAGGCTGCGCGGCGCGCGCGCGGTCCTCGGCGGCGTGGCAGGCCTTGTACTTCTTCCCGCTGCCACAGGGGCACGGGTCGTTGCGGCCGGGCTTGGAAGGGCTCACGGCCCGGCACCGTAAGCGAAAGCGCCCGGCCCTTCCATGGACGGAAGGAGCCGGGCGCCCCGGTGCTTCAGGAACGGTTCAACCGGCTACTGCAGGTTGAAGCCGAGCGTCAGGCCCAGCACGTGCGCGGAGCCGGAGTACGTGCCCGGCATGCCCGGCGCCGTGCTCTCCTTGTCCGCCAGCGCGACGAACTGGTAGCCCAGGTCCGCGCGGAACGGCTTGAACTCGTAGCCCACGCCCGCGGACACCTTGATGCGGTTGGCGTCCGGCAGGTCCGGCGTCAGCGTGCTGTCGGGGCTGGGGGACGGGTCATACGTGAAGCCCAGGCGCACCTGCAGCGCGTCCGTCACGCCGTACTCGCCGCCCAGCGAGTACTTCCACTTCGCGTGCCAGCGCTTGGGCAGCGGGTTGTCGATCGACGGGTTCTCGAAGTGGATGGCCAGCTCCGAGAAGGAGGACCAGTCCACCCAGCTCGCGTCGAACGCCAGGAGCAGGTTCGGCAGCGGCCGGTACGCCAGGCCCGCCGTCACGGTGGACGGCAGGGTGACGTCCGCGTGCGCCTTCTGGTCCGTCAGCCGGCTCTCGAACTCCGCCGGGATGTTCTGGAAGTCCGCCTTGCCCTGGAACGCGATGGCGATGGCGCTGCGGTAGTGGAGGCCCAGGTCCAGGTTGTCCAGCACCTTGGCCTGCATGCCCACGTTGAAGCCGGAGCCCCAGTCCGCGCCACCCAGGTGGATGGCGCCCTCGCTGTTCACGAAGTCCAGGCCGCGCGTCAGCTCGATGGTGGCCCGGGCGATGTCCAGACCCGCGCCGAAGCGGAAGCGCGGGTGCAGCTCATACGCGAACGACGGGTTGATGTAGTACGTCGCCAGCGAGGACTCGTAGCCGCGGAAGCGGCCGCTGAAGCCCTCCTCCCAGCGGCTGCGCGCGCCGTACGGCGTGAACACGCCCACGCCGAACGCCGCCTTCTCGAACGGCTTGTAGACCACGAACAGGTGCGGGGGCGGCGACAGCGTGGTGCGCTGCCCCTCCTGCTCCATGCCCGGTCGCTGGAAGTTGATGCTGGGGAGGATGCCCGTATCGCCGAGCGTGATGTCGAGCTTCTTCACGCCGACCATGTTCGCCACGTTGTAATAGATGGAGGACGAGTCCTCCAGCCACGCCGTGGCGGCGCCGCCCGCGCCGGTGGCGCGAGCGCTGTGGGTGTCGACCTGGAAGCCCGCGGCCTGGCTCGTACCGGCCGCCAGCATCGCCACGAGGGAGAGTGTCTTTTTCATGGGTGTTTGATTCCTCTCTCAGTGGTTCGCGTTACTGCGAGACGGCGCCGGTCGACAGGAAGCCGATGATCTGGTCCTGGGCCATGTCGCGCACGGCCTCCGGGATCTGCGGGTGGTTGAGGAACGAGTGGCGGCTGGCCGCCGGGATGGCGCCGATGACGCTCTCCGGGAACATGTACGAGGCCACCGTGCGCGGCGCGTCCTTGCGGTTGGCCGCGTTGAGCAGCGCCTGCGTGTTCGCGTTCGGGATGACCTGGTCGCCCTCGATGTACTGGATGAACGCGCGGTGCACGGCGGGGTCCGTGCCGGCCGCCGCGTTGTTGTCCAGCAGGTACGCGTAGTTGCGCGAGTCCGCCGGGTCCAGGATGGTGTTCGCCAGGCTGATGAACGTGTCGAACGCCGGGGTGCCCGGGTTGACGCCCGCGGAGGCCAGCTGGTTCAGGAACGCGGTGCGCTGCGCGGCGAAGGCGGGCGCCGTCAGCAGCACGCCGGCCAGGTTGCCACCGGCCACGTTGAGCACCGAGCGGCGCACGCGCGGGGACACCGCGGTGGACATGGTGCCCATGATGCCGCCGAGGCTCTGGCCCACGTAGTCCACCTGGGCCGCGTTCAGCTTGACCACCGCGCTCAGCTCGGGGCTGGCCAGCACGCGCAGGAACTGGCTGAAGTCCACCACGTGGTGGCGGAAGTTGTCGCGCGTGGTGAACAGGTTGCCCAGGTTCAGGAAGTTCCAGCCGGAGATGAGCGGGACGCCGGAGCCGTCGCGCTTGAAGTCACCACCCTCGCACTTGTTGTCCGCCATGCAGCGGCCCTGCGAGAGCACGCTGGAGCAGTACACGTCCGCCGGCACACCCGGCGGGAGCGCCGCGGCGTCGCAGGCCGCGCGGTCACCCACATCCCTCGCCACGCAGCGACCGTAGGACAGGCTGGTGGCGTCGTCCTGGCAGACCTGGGTGGTGGGGTCGGCGCACGCGGCGCTGTCGCCCACGGGGGTGCCCGAGGTGCCCAGCACCGCGGCGGCGCCCACGCAGCTGCTGCGCTCACCGTGGTAGATGGCGTCCATCGCGACCACCGCGTAGCCCGCGCCGGTCATCTTGTTGGCCAGGCCGAGCACCGCGGTGCGGTTGCTGGTCAGGCCGTGGCCGAACACCAGCACCGGCCAGCCCGTGGAGGGCGCCTCGCCCGGCGGCACGAACACCATGAACGGGTAGCGGGTGGCGCGCGCCTGGGCGGGGTTCGGGTTCAGCGTGCCGAAGGGGCCCGTGAGCAGCAGCGGCGTGTTGGCCATCACCTCGTAGGTCGCGCCGATCTTGTCGGACGTCAGCCCGACGCCGGTCATCGCCGCCTTCACCTGCGGCGTCGTCTCGATGACGTAGTCGGGCTTCGTGGGCGTCTGGAGCGCGCTGGGCAGCGCGTACAGCTGCTGCAGGATGGACGTGGTGCTCTGGGTGGTGAACGCCCAGCCCAGGGCGATCTTCGAGCGCGGCAGGCCCGCGGCCGCCAGCGCGTCGAAGAAGGGCTTGTGGGCCGCGCGCACCGGCTCCAGCGCCTGCGCCAGCGAGTCCGGCACGGAGGAGATGGTGCTCTTGCCGTTGGCGAACACGGGGTTCGCCAGGCGCAGCAGCGCGAAGGCCGTGGCCGGGGCGACGTTGCGGCCCCGGGTGTCCTTCAGGTCCGTGGTCAGCACCGCGCCGTACTGGGTGGCGGCATCCAGCGGCGCCTTCGGGACGAGCTGCAGCTGCTGCGGCACGTCGACGATGCCATCCGCGCCCACGCTGGTGCCGCAGTCACCGCTCTTCTCCACCAGGCAGGGCACCACGTCCGGCTGGGTGCCCTTGTCCAGGTTGGACAGCTTGAAGAACTTCACGCCCGCGGCCAGCGACGCCGCGTCCACGCGGGGGGGCGCGCCGTCCGACGCCTCGCGGTACATGGTGCCGTCCAGCACGCCCTGCGCGTCGCCGTTCTCCGACACGATGGCGCCCGTGGTGGAGAAGCCGTCCAGCGTGTTCAGGCCCGTGAACAGGTCCTGCTGCAGGCCCGCCTCCGCCGGGACGGGGAAGTTCAGGTGCGCCGCCGCGGTGGCCGTGGCCGGCGTGCGCAGCAGGTCGTTGGGGAAGGGGATGATGGTGGGGACGCGCGCCGTGGCCGCCAGGTTGATGGTGGCCTCCGGCTGGTTGACGATGCTGAAGGTCCACAGCAGGACCACGTCCTCGCGCTTGAAGCCCTTGGCGACCAGGCCGTCGATGAGGGGCGCGTAGCCGCGGCGCAGCTGCTCCAGCTGCAGGGCGCTGGCGGTCTGGTCCGCCAGGCGCTTGGCCGGATCCGTCTCCGCGGAGGGGATGATCTCCGTGGCCGGGGCGCAGTCCGGCGAGGTCAGGTCCTCGCAGGTGACCAGCGGCTTCGCGGAGCTGGCGAAGGCCCACGTGGCCGACCCGATGACCGGGTAGCCCGCGTTCGTCTTCAGGCCGTTCTCACCGCCGATGAGCGCCACCGCGTAGCGGCCGCCCTTCGGCCACGCCGGCAGGCCCGTGTTCGGATCCACCGGGGGGATGATGTTGATGAGGTCCGTGTCCTCGTTGTACGCGATGGTCGGCGTCACCGGCTTCGTCGCCAGCGGCGTGCCCGCGTACAGGTCGATGAAGATGACCGTCCGCTCGTCCACCGTGTTGGGGTCGAGGTCCTTCACCTTCGTGTTGGCGATGGCCGACGTCGGGAAGCCGTTCAGCGAGTTCAGGTAGTCGCGCGTGAACTCCTGCTCCGCCGCGGACGCCGCCGGGTTGATGGGCGCCTGCACCAGCTTCGTGGTCTGGTTGATGGCCAGATCATTGGGAGAGGGAACGACGGCGGGAGAACCCGTGGGGTCGAACTCCGCGAGGCCGACGTTCGTATTCGGAGCGTCCTGCGCGATCTCCGGCGTGCAGGCAACGACTCCCAGGGCCATGGCCCCGAGGAACAACTGTTTCTTCATGGTGGGAATCCCCTCCAGCCCAAGGTGAACTGCTGGAAACAAGTCAGTGAGTAGCACGCCGTTCCCCAGTCACAAAGTGAGAGGGGTTGACGCGCCGAGTCAGGTGTGGGGTGGCGCCGCGTGCATGGGTGGACGTCTCACGCTGGGTGCGTTGGAGCGGAGCGTGACGCGCGAAAGAACGCGGATACGCTGCCGTCCATGAAACGACTGCTGACTGTGTTGGCGTTGACCGTGGCGATGGGCGCGAGCGCGGAGGAGGCCGGAGGCCTGACGTGGAGCGCGCCCGCGGAGTGGACCGCCCAGCCTCCCCGGCCCATGCGCGCGGCGACATACAAGGTGCCGGCGGCGAAGGGAGACTCGGAAGACGCGGAAATGGCTGTCTTCTATTTCGGGCAGGGGCAGGGCGGCGCGGTGGACGCGAACGTGAAGCGCTGGGTGGCGCAGTTCCAGAAGCCCGACGGCAAGCCCCTGGAGGACAAGGACGCGAAGACGAAGCAGGAGAAGGTGAACGGGCTGCCCGTCACCACGGTGGAGGTGAAGGGCACGTACGCGGGCGGCGGTCCCATGATGGGACCCGCCACGCCCAAGCCGAAGTTCAAGCTGCGCGGCGCCATCGTGGAGGGGCCGGAGGGCGCCCTCTTCTACAAGCTCACCGGGCCGGAGAAGACGGTGAGCGGCGCGGAGAAGGACTTCCGCAAGCTGGTGGAGTCGGTGAAGCCCGCGGCGAAGAAGTAGGGGCGCGGGCGGGCGGATCCGCGGGGGGCCCTGGAGCCTAGGGGGACGTCGGCAAGCGGATTGCTAAGGCCCTCCGGTACACGGCGCCCGTACGCCGAGCACCGGAGGCCTCACGTGTCGATGTGCCGCAGCCCTGAGCTCCAGACCCTCATCTCCCGCGCCATCACCCTGTTCCCCGAGGACACCGTCCTGGGCGCGCTCCAGCAGATGTACCGCCACGGCGTGCACGTGCTGCCCGTGGTGGAGGGGCGTGACGGCGACCTGCTGGGCGAGGTGACCGAGGACGAGCTGCACCGCGTGGCCCGCCGCCGCCCGCTGGCCCGGCTGGCTGAAATTCTGACCGTCAAGGCGCTGGAGGCGCCGGAAGAAACGACCATGGAGGTCGCCGCTCCGCTGCGGCTGGCGGCCTCCAGCGGCTGGCTGCACTGAAAGGCCCCCTGTCGCCATCCGGCGCGAGGGAGGGGAAGCCCCGGGGCCCGGTCGCCTGACCGCTGGTGGACACCCTCCCTTGCCGAAAGGGCGGGCAGCGAACACCTCCAGGTATGACTGGCGGCTGTCTGACGACTCGTACTGGCGGGCGGGCTGCAATCCCGGAAGGAGGTCAACAGCCTGTTGGCGGTGCCCCCGGCTTTCCGTCGAGGGCGAGGAGGCGGGTCATGAAGGCAGTGGCGATCATCCTGGCGGCGGGCAAGCCCCGGCGGATGCCCCACCCCAAGGCGCTCATCGAGCATGAGGGGAACAAGAGCTTCCTCCAGTCGCTGGCGTCCACCTTCGGGAAGGCGGGGTGCGGGGTGCTGGGCGTGGTGGGCTTCGAAGAGGACAAGGTGCGCGAGCAGCACCCGAGCCTGGAGCTGGTGACGAGCAGGGACTGGGAGAAGAGCCTGATGGCGTCCGTGAAGGCCGGGCTGGAGGCGGCCATGGCCGAGGACGCGGACGTGGTGCTGCTGCATCCGGTGGACATGCCAGCGCTGCGCGTCACCACCATCAAGGCCCTGCTCAAGGACCGGGAGGTCCGCAACGACGAGGCCGTGCGGCCGAAGTACGACATCGCCATGGGCTGGCCGGTGGTGCTGTCCCGGGACGCGGCGCGCAAGCTCCTCGACGCGCAGGGCGACGACCTGGACGCGGCGCTCAACGCGCTCAAGCCGCGGCCCCTGGAGGTGAAGGACCCCGGCGTCATCGTGAACATCAACGGGCCGGATGTTTATGGGCGCGTCTTCAGCATGGAGCCCAAGCTGGCCCCGCCGCCCAAGCGGCGCGTGAAGCGCGCGAACGCGGCCAACGGCGCCGGCGCGGAGTCCGCCCCGGCGTCCTACGCGGCGTCGTCGGAGGACTAGGCCGCGAGCGGACGCTCCCGGGGCCGCACGGTGCGCGGGGACCCCGGGAGTTTTTACTTCAGGCTTCCGGCCCTCAGAACGACAGGCCCAGGCCCGCGTAGGGACCGGAGAAGAGGTCCGCGTGCACCACGCCGTCCAGGTGGCCGCCGTCGTTGAGGTACAGGGTGCGCCAGCCGCCGCGCAGGTTGAGGGCGCCCAGGTGCAGCGCGAGGCCGGCCTGCATGTCCACCTGGCGGTGCGGGAAGGGCACCACCTGGATGCGCGCCTCGACGTCGAAGGGCGAGGGGCCGATGCACGCCTCCAGCGACGCCGCGAGGCTGGGCCCCACGAAGATGGCGTCCGGGGCGTGCGCGCTGGCGATGCCGGCCTCCATGCGGAAGCGGCCGCGCTCGGTGGACCAGGGGGCGAGGGTGAGGTGCGCGTCCAGCAGCGTCAGCCGGTCCGTGTCCGCCGAGCCGTCGTCCGACTCCAGCGCGATGCCGCTGACGCGCGCGTCCATGCCCCAGCGCTGGCCGTCCAGGGCCATGAAGAGGTCCAGCGCGCCGCCGACGTCGCCGAAGCTGTCGCCCTGCACGTTGAGGTGCACGAGCGGCGCGGGCCGGGGCGCGCGCTGACCGCGGGGCACCTCCACGCGCGCGCGGCGGTGGTAGCTGGCCGGGCCGCTGATGAAGAGCACGTCGAACCAGCCGATGCCGACGCCGGAGGCGCGCACGCTGGAGCGCACCGGCGCGTCCGAGGCGCGGCCCACGGGCGTGGCGCGGTGCTCCTGCTTGCCGTCCGCGTCGTCGGAGTCCCTGGCGTCGGAGGTGCTCGGCCTGGAGCGCTTGCCGAAGCGGGCCTCGGCGGGCGCGGACCCCAGCAGGGCGCAGACAGCGAGCGCGGCGCACAGCGTCTTCCAGAAGCCCACGGCGACCCCTCCTCTTCATGGGCCCACGGGATGGGCCGCGGCATGTGGACGCCTGCTCGCCCGGAATATTCAACCCTCGGCACCCCCGGCGAAGCCAGGACCCCCGGGGCGGGGGGTGGTGTCCGGAAGGGGGCATGTGCACCCCTGGACACGCGGGTGCTTCAGAAGGCCAGGCCGGCGCCGGCGTAGGGGCCCACGAAGCTGTCCACGTGCTGGATGCCGTCCACCTGGCCCGCGTCGTCCAGGATGAGGCTGCGCATCCCGCCGCGCATCACGAGCGCGCCCAGGTGCAGCGCCAGGCCGGCGCTCGCGTCCAGCTGCCGGTAGGCGCCCGCGGTGCCCTGCACGCGCGCCTCCAGGTCCACCGGCCCCGACACGGTGACCTCCAGGGACGTGGCGAGGCTGGGGCCCGCGAAGAAGACGTCCGGCGCCTGGGCGGTGGAGATGCCGCCCTCGAGGCGCCAGCGCACGCGGTCGGTGGCCACGGGCGACCAGGTGATGTGCACGGTCGCCAGGCGGAGGTCATCCGTGCCGGGCGAGCCGTCGTCGGTGGGCAGCACCAGCTGCGTGCCCTGCACGGCGATGCCCAGCGCCTCTCCCTCGATGCCCAGGAACGCGTCCCCGGCGACGCCGCCGCCCAGGATGGCCATGTTGAGGCCCGTGCGCAGCGCGATCGGCGGGACGTCGCGCTGCTGCTGGACGACCACGGCGGGCTGGGGGCTGGAGGTCTCCGCGGCGACGGTCAGCAGCTCCGCGGCGGCCACGATGGCGTCACCGTAGACGTGCGCGGAGTACGAGGGCCGGACGCGCGGGGGCGGAGGCGGAGGACGGTAGGCGTGGGCTTCGCTCCGCGAGCTGGCGCGGATGGGCGTGGCGGCGTGGACCTGGGGGCCCCTGTCGTCGCGCTTGCCGTCGCGCTGCCTGTCGTCCTTCTTGTGCTCGGAGGTGTCCGAGGTCCTCTTTCCGAAGCGGGCCTCGGCGGGAGACGCGGCCAGGAGGAGGCCGGCGGCGAAGGTGGCGCACAGCGCGGGGCGGAAGGCGGACACGGGAGGCTCCGAGGCAGGGGCGGGGTGACGCCCTCTGCACCCCTGACGGGCGGCCCGGCGCTCTATTCACTCCACGCGCGTCAGCGCTGCGCCGTCTTCTTCGCCTTGGCCTTCGCCTGGCGCTTCATGGGCCGCGGCGGCGGCTCCGTGAGGGCCACGGCCGCGCGCTCCGGCGTCACCGGCGTGGGAGACAGCCGCAGCGTGACGCGCCGGTTGCTGGCGCGGTGGAGCGGGCTGTCGTCGGGCACCAGCGGCCGGTACGCGGCGTGGCCCGTGGCGCTCAGGCGCTCCGGGTCCAGCCC
>JAFADT010000639.1 GCA_023424585.1 Pseudomonadota bacterium | reverse complement strand
GCCCTGGCCCTGGACGGGGCCTTCGCCACCGCCGGGGCCTTGCTCGGCGCCGGGGCCTTCGCGGGGCGCCTGGCGGGGGCGCGCTCGCGGACGGCCACCTCGTCGGACAGCGCGGCGCGCGGGAAGGCCGGCGGGGAGGCGGAGCGGTAGCGCACGGCATCCGATGCCACCCAGGCCCCCGTGGGGCTCCCGGTCGCACAGCCCGTCATCATCGCCAGCATCGCCATCCACGCGCCCAGCTTCATGGCCACCTCGTCCTGTAGCGTCCTGGGACAGAGGCTCCCTCCGCTGATGCGTGTAGGCAAGAAAACCACCCAGGCAACCGGGCGGAGCGGCTCGGGTTTTCGAGCGGGGACGGGTGGGGTATTGCTGGAGGCGAATGCCCACCTTCCGACGCGTCCTCGCCCTCGCGCTCCTGGCCACCGGTTGCTCGCACATGTCCTTCGAGAGGGCCAGCGAACAGGACACCGTGCAGGCCTACCGGGACTTCCTGCGGGAGAACCCGGATGACCCCGAAGCGACCACGGCCCAGGGGCGCATCGAGGGGCTGGAGTTCGACGAGGCGAAGCGGCTGCACTCGGTCATCGCCTACAAGCGCTTCCTGGAGACGTACCCGGACGCGCCGCAGCGGCAGCGGGCGCAGTCGCTGCTGGAGGGCCTGCGCTTCAACGCGGCGAAGGAGGCGGACACGGAGGCCGCGTGGCGGCAGTTCCTCGCCGAGCACCCCGACGGCGCCCACCGCGACGAGGCGCGCGCCCGGCTCCAGGCGGCCCAGGAGCGCGAGCTCCAGGCGACGAATGATCCGCGGCGCGTGACGCAGCTCCTCCAGGGGGAGACCGCGGGCGCGCGCCGCGAGGAGCTGGAGCGCAAGCTGGACGACGCGACCTTCGCTCAGGCCAGCGACGCCGGGAAGCTCTTCGCCTACCTGCGCGACTTCCCCGCGGGCGCGCACCGCGAGGAGGTCCGCGTCAAGCTGCTGGAGCTGGAGGTGGAGGGGCTGCTCGTCTCCGGGCTGGTGGATGAGGCCGAGGCGAAGGTGAAGGCCCACCCGCTGGGGCCGAAGCTGACGGGCTTCCCCGCGCGCCTGGCCCGCGCCCGCGCCGAGCAGGACGCCCTCGCCCGCACCGAGCCCTCCGCCCGCGCGATGCAGCCGGGCCACTACCTGCGCGACCTGGACGACCTGAAGCGCGCGCTCGTGGCGCCGGATCCGCTGGACCGCTGGCAGGCGGCGGAGGAGCTGGGCCAGCACGTCTCCGTGCGCGCGGTGGATCCGCTGCTGGAGGCGCTGCGCACGGCGCGCAACCCGCTGATCCGCCAGAACGCCTTCTCGGCGCTGCGCTCGGTGCTCTCCGCGCTGCCAGCCCCGGTGGCCGGCTACGAGGTCGCCGTGCGGCTGGAGGCGCTGCGCGAGCGCGCCAGCAGCCCGGAGCTCTACATCACCGTGGCGGCGCTCCTGGACCTGAGCGGCCAACTGGAGCAGGCCGCCAGCCAGTACCAGCGCGTCTACGAGGCCGGCGGCACGGATCCGCTGGTGCTCTGGCGCTGGGTGCAGCTGCGCGAGCAGCGCCGGCAGGCGTTCTCCTCGGCGGTGGCGGCCCGGCAGCTCGCGGTGTGGGCCGAGACGACCGCGCGCGAGGAGCTCGTGTCCGCGGAGGGCGGGGTGCCCCTGGCGTCGGCCCGGCAGCTCTGCGCGGCGGTGGTGGACGCGCGCTTCGCGGCCCAGGCCATCGCCCGGGTCCGCGGCGAGAAGACGGAGTTCCCCGAGGACCTGGACACCTACGAGCGCACCGCCCAGGACGCCGTGCGGCTCGCCGAGGCGAAGCTCGCGGACGCGGAGCTGCTCCTGCGCCAGCAGCACCCGGGCGTGCGCACCTGCGCGGATCAGCAGGTCGCCGAGCGCCTGTCGCAGGGCGTGAGGGAGCGCACCCAGGCGCTCCAGCAGGCCGCGAGCGGCAAGCTGCCCAAGCCCGTGGGCACGCTGCTCCTGGAGCTGGCCCGCGAGCGCGATCCGTCCCCGGAGGTCCGCGCCGCGGCGGCCTCCCGGTTGGCTGGATCCACCCCTCCCTGAGACGGACTGGCGGAGCGGACGGTGGCGGCTAGAGTCCCAGCCCCCCATGGCCGCCCCCCTGCCGCTGAGCCACGCCGTCCCCGCCGGAGCGCCCGCGCGCCGTCTGGAGCTGGACGGCGCGCTCAACGACGAGCAGCGCGCGGCCGTAGAAGCAGGGGAGGGGCCCGTGCTGGTCATCGCCGGGGCGGGCTCCGGCAAGACGCGCACCCTCACGTACCGCGTGGCGCGCATGCTGGAGCGGGGCGTCCCGCCGTCCTCGCTGCTCCTGCTCACGTTCACCAACAAGGCCGCGCGCGAGATGCTCCGCCGCGTGGAGGCGCTGGCCGGCGGCTTCGCGGACGTGGGCAGCCTCCTGGGCGGCACCTTCCACCACGCGGCGCACGTGCTCCTGCGCCAGCACGCGGGGGCGCTGGGCTTCTCCACAGGCTTCACGGTGCTGGACCGCGAGGACGCGCGCGACCTGATGGCCACCTGCCTGGCGGAGCGGAAGCTGCGCAGCGACAAGCGCTTCCCGCGCCCGGACGCGCTGCTGGACCTGGTCTCCCTGTCCACCAACCTCCAGCAGCCCGTGTCGCAGGTGCTGGTGGAGCGGCGCCGGGAGCTGCTCCCCGTGGCCCCGGAGGTGTTCGCCACCGCGCGCCGCTTCCAGCAGCGCAAGGCCCAGCTGCACCTGATGGACTACGACGACCTGCTCGCGCACCTGAAGCGGCTCCTGGAGGACCACCCGTCCGTCCGCGCGGAGCTCACCGGGCGCTTCCAGGGCGTCCTCGTGGACGAGTACCAGGACACCAACCGCCTCCAGGGCGACCTCGTGGACCTGCTCGTGGGCGAGCGCAAGAACCTCACCGCCGTGGGCGACGACTGCCAGTCCATCTACAGCTTCCGGGGCGCGGAGCTCACCCACATCATCGACTTCCCCCAGCGCTACCCCGGCTGCGGCATCTACCCGCTCACGCGCAACTACCGCTCCACGCCCCAGGTGCTGCGGCTGGCCAACGCCGTCATCGCGCGCAACACCCGCCAGTTCCCCAAGGCGCTCGTGTCCGACGGCGCGCCCGGACCGGTGCCCCAGGTGGTGCCCACCCTCGACGTGAAGGCCCAGGCCGCCTTCGTCGCCGAGCGCGTCCTGGAGCTGCGCGCCCGGGGGCACCGGCTGGAGTCCATGGCGGTGCTCTACCGCGCCCACCTGCACTCGCTGGAGCTCCAACTGGAGCTGACGCGCCACGGGCTGCCGTTCCACGTACGCTCCGGCGTGCGCTTCTTCGAGCAGCCCCACGTCAAGGACGCGCTCGCCCACCTGCGCTGGGCGCACAACCGCGCGGACGAGCTGGCCTTCAAGCGGCTCGCGCGGCGGCTTCCCGGCGTGGGCACCGCCAGCACGGAGCGCCTGTGGACCGCTCTGGCCGCGCTGCCCCCGGAGCTCTCCCTCGCGGCCGCGCTGGCCCACCCGGACGTCCAGGCCCACGTGCCGCGCAAGGCGCAAGCCGGCTTCCAGCGCTTCCAGGCGCTGATGAGCACCCTGTCCGCCGGACGGCCCCGCGGCCCCGGCGCGCTGCTCGCGGACGTG
>JAFADT010000629.1 GCA_023424585.1 Pseudomonadota bacterium | reverse complement strand
CGCGGCGGCTCACGCCCAGGCTCAGCAGCGCCGCGCAGCCCGCTGCGATCAGCGCGGCCAGCGGGAGGGTGAGCCGCAAGAGCGGGATGCTTTCGAGCCGCTCCCGGGCCACCGCCAGCCGTCCGTGGCCGGGCACGCCGCAGAGCCTGACACCCGACTCGCCCGGGCGCTGGGACCAGCCACATCCGGTGTGGATGGGGAGGCCGGGTGTGCCCCCCAGCCACTCGCTGCCGTCGAACAGGGCGATGTCGATGCCGAACGCGGAGAGCTCCCATTGCTCTTCATGGGCCGCGGCCTCCGCCTCCGTGGCGCTCATCCCGGCGGACTCCTCCACCAGGTCCACCGCCGCGTCGTGCAGGCGCCGGTCCTCGCCCGCGAGCAGCAGGCGGTAGGCAATCAGCCCGGTGGCGCCGGCCGTGAGCGCGCTGCTGACCAGCGTGACGGCCAGCATGGCGCGCGTCAGCCGGGCCACCATCGAGCCGCTGGGATGTCCGCGGTCAGCCGCTTCCAAGGCCATACCCCTCGCCGCGCAGCGTGCGCACCACGTCCTCGCCCAGCTTGCGGCGGATCCTCCCGACCAGGACCTCCAGGCTGCTCGCGGCCCCGCTGGAGACCTCACCCCAGATGGCCTCCAGCAGCGCGTCCCGGCCCACGACGCGGTCCCCGTGCGCGGCCAGGGTCTCCAGGATGGCCCACTCCCTCGCGGTGACGGGGACGGCCTGTCCCGCGCGGAGCGCCACCCTGCGGCCGAGGTCGAGCACCACGTCGCCCACCTGCACGCGGACGACGCTGGCGCGCTCCCTCCTCCGCCCGAGGGCGCGGACGCGCGCTCGCAGCTCCGCGATGGCGAAGGGCTTGCCCAGGAAGTCGTCCGCGCCCGCGTCCAGGCCCTCCACCCGCTCGGCCACGCGGTCGTGCGCGGTGAGGATGAGGATGGGCGTCTGGACTCCGTCCGCGCGCAGCTCCCGGCAGAGCGAGAGCCCGGAGCCATCCGGCAGCCCGAGGTCGAGCACGATGACGTCCACCGCGTCCAGGAGCGCCTGCCGCGCCTGCTCCACGTCGCCGGCCAGGCGCACGGCGTGGCCGTCGCGCTCCAGTGCCTGGGCGACGAGGGCGCGCAGCTCCTGGTGATCATCGACGACGAGGACTCGCATGGCGGGCTTCCCGGTCGGAGCTATACCACCAGCGGGAGGGGCGCGGCCCGAGGGCGTCGGGCGCCGTTCAGCCGCCGTTCAACCTCGGCTGGCAGGGTCGTCGCATGCCTTCCCGGTTCAGGCTTCGACGCCCTGCTGCTCGCCTGGTGCTGCTCGCGTGGCTGCCGCTGGCGGCCTGTGCCACCTCGCCCTACGACCGGGCGTGGGTGTCCTCGGAGCTGGCGTCGCGGGCCGCGCCCCTGGGGCCCGGCGCGGACGGGACTCCCTCCCTCCCACCGGGCATCGAGGATGCGCCGACGCTGGATGAAGGCACGGCGGTCGCCGTCGCCCTCTGGAACAGCGCCGCGCTCCAGGCGGACATGGCGCAGCTTGGCGTCTCCCGCGCCGACCTGGCCGAGGCCGGAGCGCTCCCCAACCCCACGTTCTCCCTGCTCCTGCCCGTCGGCCCCCGGACGATCGAGTCCTCGCTGCTCCTCCCGCTCTTCTCCCTCTGGCAACGCCCGGCGCGCGTCGCCGCCGCGAAGGCGCAGGTGGAGCAGGTCGCTCGCGGGCTGGTACAGAACGGCCTGGATGTCGCGAGGGATGTCCGCATCGCGCACGCGGATTGGGTGCTCGCGGAGGAGCGCCGCGGCGTGCTGGAGGCGCTGGCGGGCCTGTGGCAGCGGACGGCGGAGCTGGCCGAGGCGAGACTGACCGCTGGGGACGCCAGCCGGTTGGAGGTGGACGCGCTGCGCGCGGAGCTGCTGCTGGCGCAGGACGCCTCGCGACGTTCACGCACGGAGGTGCTGCTCGCCCGTGAGCGGTTGCGGCTCCTGATGGGCGTGGTGCGGAGCCCGCTGTTCGCGCGGGCCAGCCCCAGGGGGGACCCCGGAAATACGCGTCCCCTGCGTCCGCTCGAGGACCTCATCCAACTGGCTCAAGCCGCCCGGCCCGATGTGCTTGCCGCGGAGCTGGGCATCCAGATGGCGGGGCGCCGGCTGGGCTGGGAGAAGGCCCGCATCGTCAACCTGCTCGCGCGGCTGGACGTGAAGCCGTCGACGTCCGCGAGCGGCGCGCCCAAGGCGCTGTGGGTGCCGGGCGCGCAGTTGGAGCTTCCCCTCTTCAACTGGAACCCCGGAGGAGTCGGCCGCGCGGAGGCGGAGCTGATGCGCGCCTCCGCCCGATACGTGCTGCTGCGGCAGCAGGTGGCGAACGAGGTCCTCATCGCCCGCGAGAGCGCGCTCCAGGCGTCGGCGTCACTCACGGCCTTCCAGCACGAGGTCCTCCCGGCCCTGACGTCCGCGAGCGAAGGCGCGCGGAGGTCCTTCGACGCGGGGGACACGCCTTACGTGCTGGTGCTGGATGCCCTGCGCCGCCTGTCGGACGCGAGGCTCCGCGCCCTGGAGCTCGAAGCGGACCTGCGCCGTGCACTCGCCCGACTGGACCGCGGTCTGGGCACACAGGGAGTGGCTCATGAATAGGTATGTCCGCGGGCTCGCTGTCGCCGGCCTCGTCGTCCCGTCGCTCGCCTGCCGGGAGTCGAAGCCGGCGGCGCCGCCCCCCGCGGCCGTGGTGAGCGCCCACGTGGCGGAGACCTCACTGGCGACGGTGACGCTCCAGCCCCAAGCGGAAGCGCGGCTGGACCTGCGTGTCCAGCCCGTGGAGAAGCGCAGCGCCGCGCGGCGGCGGGTGCTGGGCGGCGACGTCGTCGTGCCCTCCGGCAACGCCCTGGTCGTGAC
>JAFADT010000578.1 GCA_023424585.1 Pseudomonadota bacterium | reverse complement strand
TGGGCCCGGCACGGGCGAGGCCGAAGTCGGCGACGCGTGCCTGGCCATCCTCGCCCAGCAGCACGTTGTCCGGCTTGAAGTCGCGGTGCACGAGGCCCACCGCGTGCGCGGCGGCCAGCCCCCGTCCCGCCTGGACGAAGCGCGCCAGCACCGCGCGCCAGGGCCGCGGAGCCTCCGCCAACCAGCGGCGCAGCGTCCCACCGCGCAGCAGCTCCATGGCGAGGAAGACCGTGTCGCCGTCCAGGCCGACGTCATGCACCGTCACGACGTTCGGATGGGACAGCCGGGCCTGGGCCTGGGCCTCCCGCATCAGCCGCGCGCGAGCCTCCGCGTCCGCCACCCGGCCGGGCTTGAGCAGCTTGAGCGCCACCTGGCGGTCCAGGTCCGGGTCATACGCGGCGAACACCACGCCCATGCCGCCCTCCCCCACGCGCCGCAGCAGCACGTAGCGGCCCACGCGCCCCCCGGGCCGCGGCGTCGCCTCCGGCTCCAGCGGCGCGCCACGGGGCGGGGGACGCTGGGACAGGGAGCGCCCGCCCTCCAGGCCGGCCAGCACCTCGCAGCACGCGGCGCACCCGTCCAGGTGCGCCTCCAGCCGGGCCTGCGACTCCGCCGACAGCCGCGCTCGCGCCCCATCCAGCAGCTCGTTCTCGTCAGGGCACTGAGACATGAATGAACCGCGCGGCGCTGGGGGAGCGGCGGGCATCTAAACGCAAAGCCCCCGGGAACAGAAGCAGCGGCGCCGGCTGGTGCCCTGGCTCGAACGCGCTGCATGGCCGAGACGGCGCGGCGACCCACCGGCCCGCGACATCCGCGGCCTTCACACTTCTTCACCGCCGGCTCAAGCCACCGCAACCCGCGGCTTCCATCTTGGTTCCAGTCAAGCAGCGGGAAACAACAGCCCCTCCGCCTGGAGCCACACGCCATGAAGAAGACGCTCATCATCGCCGGTACCGCCGTCGTCGCCGTCACCCTGCTCACCGGCTTCGGCTTCGGCCGCCATCACCGCGGCGCGCCCGACCCGGAGCGCATCCACCAGATGGTCACCTGGAAGCTGGATGACAAGCTGGATGACCTGAACGCCACCGAGGCCCAGCGCTCCTCCATCCACGCCGTGAAGGACCGCCTCTTCAGCGACGGCCAGGCGCTCATGAAGGACCAGCAGGCCGCCCGCTCCGAGGCCGTCACCCAGCTGGCGTCCGACACGCCCGACGCCGCGAAGCTCCACGCCCTGGTCGACGCGCGCATCGACGCCGCTCGCGCCTTCGCCCACAAGGCCGTGGATGCCGTGCTCGAGGTCCACCGCACGCTCACCCCCGCCCAGCGCCAGGAGCTGGTCAGCGACTTCCGCGAGCGCGCCGGCGAGAAGTAACGCCCGCCCACGGTGCGCGCGGAATGACACATTCCGCGTCGCCCCCGGAACCTGCCGTGGGCAGGGATGACGCGCGCGGTTATGGTCGGACGGTGGACTACACCGACTACGCTCGACGCATCCGCTCCCATGCCTCCCTGGGGGAGCTCTCTGAATACGGCCAGGTGCACGAAGGGGGGCGCGACTATCCCCTCTTCCGCCTCATCGTCCCGGGCGACCGCTGGCTCGTCATCACGTCCGGCTTCCATGGGGAGGAGCCCGCCGGTCCGCTGACGCTCGCGAGGCACCTGCCGGACGTCGTCGCGTACGCGAAGTCGAAGGGCGTGGGCCTGCGCGTCTACCCGTGCATCAACCCCTCCGGCTTCGAGGACGGCACCCGCTACAACCGCAGCGGCGAGAAGCCCAACAACGACTTCATGCGCTACGAGGTCGCCCCCGGCGAGTGGCGCGGCGAGCTCGTGGGCGACCCGTCCATCCTCCGCTGGGCCCTGTACGACGGCGGCCCCAAGGAGACGCGCGCGGTGAGAGGCGACCTGGCGCGCTTCCCCGCCCCGGACGCCGCGCTCGACATCCACCAGGACAACTACCTGGGCGGCGTCGCCACCTATGCGTATGCCTTCGGCGACAAGGCCGCCTACCTCCCGATGCTGGAGGCCTCCGCCGCGCACGCCACCGTGGTGACGAGCCGCAAGGTGGATGACCACGCCTACGCCGACGAGCACGGCCTCGTCCTCTTCCACGACGGCAGCGTCACCGACTGGTACATGCGCCAGGGCGTGCCCTACACCGCCGCGCTGGAGACCACCACGCCCACGCCGCAGGACGCGTGCGACGCCGTGAACCTCATCTGGATCCGCGGCTTCATCGACCTGGCCGCGCGTGGAGAGGGCCCCACCCGATGATTCAACGTCCCCTGGGAAAGAGTGGCCTCACCGTGTCCGCGCTCGGCTTCGGCGCGGGGCCGTTGGGCAACGAAGCGCTGAGCGACGCGGACGCGGAGGCGCTCCTCAACGGCGTGCTCGACGCGGGCATCACCCTCATCGACACCGCGCCCAGCTACGGCGTGTCCGAGGAGCGCATCGGCCGGTTCCTCGGCTCGCGCCGCCGCGAGTTCGTGCTGTCCACCAAGTGCGGCTACGGCGTGCCCGGCGTGGAGGACTGGACGCCCGAGTGCATCACGCGCGGCGTGGACCTGGCGCTCCAGCGCCTGCGCACGGACGTGCTGGACGTGCTGCACCTCCACTCGTGTCCGCCGGACGTGCTCCTCCGCCCGGGGCTCATCGAGGCGCTCACCCGCGCGGTGGAGGCGGGCAAGGTGCGCGCCGCCGCGTACTCGGGCGACAACGCCGGGCTGGACGCCGCGCTGGAGACGGGCGCGTTCGCCGTGGTGCAGACGTCCGTGAACCTCTTCGACCAGCGCTCGCTGGACCACGGCGTGGCGAAGGCCCGCGAGCGCGGCGTCGGCGTCATCGCCAAGCGCCCCCTGGCCAACGCGCCCTGGCGCTTCCCGGGGCGCCCCTACGCGCACGACGTGGGCGAGTACTGGCAACGGATGCAGCGCATGGCGCTCCCGACGGACGGCCTGGAGTGGCCGGAGCTGGCGCTGCGCTTCACCGCGTTCGCGCCGGGCGTGGCCACCTGCATCGTGGGCACCACGCGGCTGGACAACCTGCGCGCCAACGCGCGCACCCTGGAGCAGGGGCCCCTCCCGGACCCCACCGTCCAGGCCATCCGGGACGCCTTCCGTCGCCATGACAACGGTTGGGATGGCGTCATCTGACGCAGCCCGCCAGTCCGAGGTTCCGTCCTCCAGCGAAGATTTCAGCGCTGGCAACTGTGCAGGACCGACGTTTGTCTCGTCCAAACAGGCCGGGTGCTAGGCCTCGGGGCCGTGGCAACCATCCGATCCATGAACGTGATGCCAGAGTCTCAGAAGGATGGAGACGCGGTGGAGCTGCACCCCACGGCGCTGGATCTGAACCAGGTGGAGCCCACGCCGCAGGTGGCGAACTGGCTGCGCATGCGCGCGAGCCAGTGGCTCACCACGGCGCAGAAGGACTTCAACGCGGCGGTCTTCGAGCGGGACGGCTCGGACGCCTCGCTCGACCGCTACGCGGACGCCCGCGCCGAGCTGGACTCCGCGGAGGCCTGGGCCCTGCGCGTCGCCGAGTTCGTGGCGCAGGTGCGTTAGGTCGTCGCGGTGTCGATGGGTGTCGGACGCTCGCGCTCCGCCTCCGCCGGAGCCCCGGGAGAAGCTCCGGCAGCAGGGCGGCGCTCAGCGCCCCACGCCCATGCGCGTCCACAGCTCCAGCAGCGTGCGCAGCACGGACGCGTCCGGCACGTCCGCCGCGGGCGGCACGTCCACGCGGATGCCCTGCGCCGCCAGCCGCGTGAAGGGGTTGTCCGCGCCCGGCGTCTTCAGCGGCACGGAGGGGTCCGCCGGCCGGAAGCCGAACGCCAGCGCCCGGGCCTGCACCTCCGGGCTTCGCAGGAAGGACACCCACTCCAGCGCCGCCTCGCGCTGCTCGGGCGTCACCCAGTCCGCCTGTAGCACCGCCGCCGGATGGTCGCTCCACAGCGTCACCGGCGGATAGTCCACCCGCAGTTGGCCCCACCGCCCCTCGGCGTTGCCCAGCTGCGCGATGGCCAGGCTCTCGTACACCACCGCCAGGTCGTAGCGGGACGGGCCGTAGCGCACCAGGTCCGTCATGAACGTGCCCGTGGACGGCTCGAAGCGCGTGACGCCCCGCTCCAGCCCCTGGAGCCACGCCTGGTAGGCCGGCTCCAGCAGCTCCCCTTCCTCCACGCCCGCGCGGCGGCCCAGGTACTCCAGCGTCGCGGACAGGAGCGCCTGGAGGCCGGAGTTGGACTTCGTGGGGTCCGTGTGGCCCAGCTTCACGAAGCCCCACTCCGGCGGGCCGCCCACCGCGGGCCAGCCCCGGCCGCTCGCCACCGCGCGCTGGAGCGTCTTCCACGACAGGGCCGCGCCCCCGCCCGCCTTGCGCAGCACGTCCATCCGGTCCCGCCAGCCCACGAACACCAGCGGCGTAATCACCAGCGGCTGCGGCGCGGCGTCCCCCCGCGTGGCGAACAGCGGCCCGTGCGAGTCGTCCGTCGCCCAGTCCGCCGCGAGCATGCGCAGCACGGCGCTGTCCGCCGGGCTCCACACCGTGGGCCGCTGACGCCCCTCCAGGATGGCCCGCGCCGCCTCCAGCGAGCCCTGCCCCTCCAGCGTCACCCGCACGTGCGGGTGCGTCCGCTCGAAGTCCGCGAGCGCCGCCTCCACCCACGCCCGCTTCTCCGTGCTGTAGAGGAACGTGATGTCCGTCACCCGCTTGCGCGACGGGAGCGGCGAGGCCTCCGGCTCCGGCGCCTCCGGGCGGGGCGCCTCCGGGGCCGCCAGCAGGTAGAACACCCCCAGCGCCGCGGCCAGCACGCCAATGAGGAGGAGGATCCGGGCCTTCATTCCCCCCCTCGTACCCTGGGCCGCCGGCCTGGAAAGCCCGGCGGTGCTTTTGTCACAACCCTGTCACTCACGGCTTCTCCCCAGGCCGCTCCCCGTCCAGGAACCCGTCCAATGGGTTGTTTGTCCTCATAGGGGTGGCACAATGGCCCAGATGAGGACACTGGCACGAAGCATCGCGCTCCTGGGACTGGGAGCGGTGTTCGGGGGCTGCGCGGCGAAGCAGCCCCCTCCCGTCCAGCACTACGCGCTGGGCATGTCCCGGGCGGAGTATCGGGATTACACGGGGGCGAAGGCGAGCCCCTGCGACGCGGAGCCGCGCTGGTTCCAGGACGAGCTGACCGCCGTGAACGGCCTGTTGGCGCGCTTCGTCAAGGAGACGGAGCAGGCCCTGGACCCGGAGGCGCTGGAGCACGCGAAGCACCTGGCCCTGCTGGAGGAGGGGCTGCGCACGCTGCCCCCCGTCCTGAAGGTCCACGAGGACAACCTGCGGGCGCTGAAGGACTGCGGCTTCCGGCGCTCGGGGGCGTTCCCGGACCTGGCCCAGCGCGGCGCGGAGCTGCTGACGGAGGCGCGGGGCCGGATGGCGCTGGCGCCCCAGATCCAGGCGGCCGCGGCGCTGCGCCAGGCCCAGAAGCAGTGGCGCGAGCAGGGCGCGGAGCGCGAGGCGAAGGCCAAGGACACCTGGTGCCCGAAGCCCCCCAAGGTGGGGCAGCCGGACCTCTTCTTCGCGCGGCAGTCCCCGGAAGGGGGGCGCATCGAGTGGTTCTTCTGCGACGGCCACGTCGTGGAGAAGTCCGGCGACGCGGAGCCCACGCTGCTGAGCCCCGAGGGGCTGTCGAAGTGGGAGCGCCGGCGCATCCAGCCGAAGAAGTACCTGGACGCGGCGCTGGCCTACCCGCCGGAGGAGGTGGACCGCCAGCCCACGGCCGCCACCCTCCAGAAGGCCGCCACGTCCGCGGGCGGCAGCGCGGCGGAAGGCGCCCCCTAGGGAGGAGCGTGCCGCGCGGGCCTCCGCCGTCACGCTCCCAGCCGGGCGAGCCGCTTCGACAGGTGCGCGTCCTGGCCCGCGTCCACACCGCCCACGAAGGCGGCCAGGGACTGGCCCACGCCGGACAGGTGGGCCTCCACGTGCGGCTTGAGCGCGGCCCAGCGCTTCGTCCACGCGTCCTCGGAGCCGTCGCGAAGGTCGGGGCGCTCGGTGAGGAGCGCCGTCACGCGCAGCGCCAGCTCCGGGTCGTTGAGCGACCGCGCGGCGGCCACGCCCGACGGCACCGAGCCCGCGGGCGCGGCCTTCCACAGCTCCGTCGCGCGCTGGAAGGCCGCCACGTCCACCTCGGACAGGAGCCCCAGCGCGTGGCGCACCGGCAGCCGGCCCTCCGCCTTGGGCCCCACCACGTGCGCCATCAGGGCGGCGAAGGGGGCGGCCAGGGA
>JAFADT010000461.1 GCA_023424585.1 Pseudomonadota bacterium | reverse complement strand
AGCGTGAGCCGCGAGCCAGGAGCGCGCTTCAGCCAGCGGGCGCCGGGCACGGGGACTTCGGGCGACACGGACGCCAGCTCCGGCGGGACCTCCGGCAGCGTGCCGCGCGGGAAGCGCAGCACGGAGGGCCCGGGCGCATGGAGCGCGGTGGCGAGCAGGGGCGCCAGGTCCTCCCCCACCACCGGCGCCCACTGCGTGAGGCCCGGCAGCGGCCGGAGGAAGGACACGTCGTAGGCGCCCTGGTGCGTGGCGCCGTCCGCGCCCACCAGCCCCGCCCGGTCCACCGCGAAGACGACGGGCAGCCCCGGCAGGCACACGTCGTGGACCACCTGGTCGTACGCGCGCTGGAGGAAGGTGGAGTAGATGACGCACACCGGCTTCGCCCCCGCCGCGGCCAGCCCCGCGCAGAACGTCACCGCGTGCTGCTCCGCGATGCCCACGTCGTGCACGCGGTCCGGGAAGCGCGCCTTCAGGCCGGTGAGCGCGCTGCCCTCCAGCATCGCGGGCGTCACGGCCACCACGCGCGGGTCGCGCTCCAGCGCGTCGCCCAGCGCGTGGGCGAAGGCCTCGCTGAACGTGGTCCGTCCCCCGCGCGAGCGCACCAGCTTGCCGTCGCGCCACTCGTAGGGCCCCATCGCGTGGCCGCGCGTCTGCTCGTCGGCCTCCGCGGGCGGAAAGCCGCGCCCCTTCCGGGTCAGCGCGTGCACCACCACCGGACGCGACGACGCCTTCGCCTCGCGCAGCGCGCGCGTGAGGGCGCCCAGGTCGTGCCCGTCCACCGGGCCCAGGTAGGTGAAGCCCAGCGACTCGAAGAAGGCGCGGGCGTTGCGCGTGCGCAGGAGCGCGGGGATGGCGCCCACGTTCGCGCTGATGGACATCTGGTTGTCGTTGAGCACCACCACGAGCGGTAGCGGGCTGCCCCCCGCGTTGTTGAGCCCCTCGAAGCTCAGGCCTCCGGTGAGCGCGCCGTCGCCCACCACCGCCACCACGTGGCCCGAGTGGCCCAGCTGCCTGCGGCCGGAGAGCAGCCCCAGCGCCGCGGAGATGGCCGTGCACGCGTGGCCCGCCGCCAGCGCGTCGTGCGGGCTCTCACGCGGATCCAGGAACGGCGCGATGCCGCCCACCTGCCGCAGCGTGTGCATGCGCTCGCGCCGGCCGGTGAGCAGCTTGTGCGCGTAGGCCTGGTGCCCCACGTCGAAGAGGAGCGCGTCCTGCGGCGTGTGGAAGACGCGGTGCAGGGCCACCACCAGCTCCACCGCGCCCAGCGACGCGCCCAGGTGGCCCCCCACGCGGCCGCAGGTGGCGATGATGGCCTCGCGCAGCGCCTCGCACAGGCCGGGCAGCGCGTCCTCGGGGAGCGCGCGCACGTCCGCGGGTGACGCCACGCCGGACAGCACGTCCGCCATCAGGACTTCCGCTCCACCGAGTAGCGCGCCAGTGCCGCCAGCGGACCGTCCTCGCCCTCCAGCGGGCGCACCGCCGCCTGCGCGCGGGCCACCAGCTCCGAGGCCATGCGGCGCGACTCGTCCAGTCCCACCACCGCCGGGAAGGTGAAGCGCCCGGCCTCCGCGTCCGCGCCCACCGGCTTGCCCATGGCCTCCGCGCTCGACGTCACGTCCAGCACGTCGTCGGCGATCTGGAAGGCCAGGCCCACGGCCTCGCCGTAGGTCACCGCGCTCGCGAGCGCCGCCGCGTCACCGCCCGCCGCCTGGACGCCCATCCGGCACGCCGCGAGGATGAGCGCGCCCGTCTTCAGCCGGTGCAGCCGCAAGAGGTAGTCCAGCGTCGGGGCCCGGTCCGCCGCGATGTCCAGCACCTGCCCGCCCACCATCCCCGCCGCGCCCGACGCGCGCGCCAGCTCCGCGCACAGGGTGCCGCGCACCGGCTCCGGACCGGAGGCGAGCAGCGTGAAGGCCTCCGTGAGCAGCGCGTCCCCGGCCAGCAGCGCCACCGGCTCGCCGTAGACCTTGTGGTTCGTGGGCCGGCCCCGGCGCAGGTCGTCGTTGTCCATCGCGGGCAGGTCGTCGTGCACCAGCGAATAGGTGTGCACGTACTCCAGCGAGCACGCCGCATCCAGCACGACGACGTCGTCGGTGCTCGCCCTCGCCACCGCGTCCGCGAAGGCCAGGCACAGCACGGGGCGCAGGCGCTTGCCGCCCGCGAGCAGCGAGTAGCGCATGGACTCCGCCAGCTGGGGCGGCGTGCCCGCGGAGGCCCAGCGGTCCGCGCGTTCGAGCAGGAGCGCCTCCACCCGCGCCTGCTGCATGCGCATGAAGGGATCCAGGTTGAAGACGGCCATCGGGGTCAGGGCTCCTTCGCCACGTCGGCGGAGATGAGTTCGCGGATGCGCTTGACGGGCGCGTCCAGCTCCAGCGGCTTCACGAAGTAGTCGGCCGCGCCGACCTCCATGCCGCGCCGCTTGTCCTCCGGGTCTCCCCGCCCGCTGATGAAGATGATGGGGATGTCCCGGAACTGCTTGTTCTGCTTCACGGCCTGGCACAGCT
The DNA here is from genome assembly GCA_023424585.1 of Pseudomonadota bacterium. Taxonomy (GTDB): domain Bacteria; phylum Myxococcota; class Myxococcia; order Myxococcales; family Myxococcaceae; genus Corallococcus. The sequence continues at coordinate 945 of JAFADT010000461.1, read as the reverse complement.
CGAAGCCGTTGATCCAGGACATGTTCACGTCCAGGAGGATGGCGTGCGGCCGGTGCAGCTCCAGCGACGCCACGAGCCGCAGGCCATTGGCCGCGGACATGACCTCGAACCCCTCGGCCCCCAGGGCCTCGGCGAGCAGCTCACGCGTGTCGCGGTCGTCATCGACAATCGTAATCTTCGGCTTCGACATGCCCGGCCTCCGCCCTTCCCCTGGTGACTAGAACGGGACATCGTCCTCCGGCGGCGGACGCGACGGCGCGGCCGTCCGGGGGGCGGCCTGGGGAGCGGGCCGTGCCGCCACCGCCAGCGGCGCGACCACGTCCTGGCCGTCCTCGTCCACCAGCAGCTGTTCGATGCGCTGCTCGGCCTCCGTGAGCAGCTTCTCGCCCCGGCGGACGAGGCGGATGCCCTCCTCGAACGCCTTGAGCGACTCCTCGAGCGACAGGTCGCCGCTCTCCAGCCGCGCCACCGTCTCTTCCAGGCGCGACACCACGTCCCCGTACTGCTCCGGGGCGGGCTCCACCTTGGGGTTCTTGTCCGACTTCGCCACGGCCATCCACCTCCCCGAGCGGGGCGCGGAATGTAGAGGGTGGCCCGCTAGCAGTCCACCGGGCCTTTCAGGCGGGTCACGGTCGCTTCGATTTCTTCACACCCGCCCAGCGTTTTCGCCCCGTGGGCCGCCAGCTTGATGCCCAGCACGTCCCCCACCACCACGTCCGACATGGAGCGCACCACCACGCCGTCCCGCTGGCGGAACGTCACCGCGTACCCGCGAGACATCACCTTCAGGGGGCTCAGGGCGTCCAGGCGCCCCCCCAGCCGTCCGAAGTGGGTCTGCGCGGACGACAGCATGCCCCGCTGCAATTCCAGGAGCCGCGCCCGCGCCTGGGCCACCTTCGCCCGCTCGGCCGCCACGCGCGCCGTGGGCGAGGCCCGCTCCAGCCC
>JAFADT010000393.1 GCA_023424585.1 Pseudomonadota bacterium | reverse complement strand
GCCCTGGCCGGCGCGGCGCTCAACGACTGCGTGCCGCCCAGGGACTGCGTGCCGTCCGCCTCCAGCTCCGCGCTGCGGCTGGCGGACGCGTAGGCCTTGATGCTGCCCGGGTCGAAGGGGCGCGTGCCGTAGAGCGCGCCGTAGAGCGCCGCGCAGAAGCTGAACTGGTCCGTGCGCGCGTCCAGCTGCGTGCCCCGGAACTGCTCCGGGGACATGTAGTTGGGCGTGCCCACCAGCAGGCCCGCCTCCGTGAGCGTGGTGTCCAGCATGCGCCGGTCCGAGGACTCCAGCAGCTGGGCCTCCTCCGGCGTGGCCGGGGCCTCCGGCGCGTCCCCCACCTGCCGCGCCAGCCCGAAGTCCGTCACGTAGACGCGGCCCGCGTGGCTCACCAGCACGTTGGCGGGCTTGAAGTCGCGGTGTACCAGCCCCGCCGCGTGAGCGGCCTGGAGGCCCCGGCCCGCCTGGAGGTAGCGCTCCAGCACCTCGCGCCAGGACGGCTTCGCCTCCTTCAGCCACGAGCCCAGCGTGCCGCCCTCCACCAGCTCCATGGCGACGAAGACCTGGTCGCCCCACATGCCCACGTCGAAGACGGGGATGACGTTGGGATGGGAGACGCGCGCCATGGCCTGCGCCTCGCGCAGGAGCCGGGAGCGCGCCTCCTCGTTGTCCCGGTTGGCGCTCGGGTGCAGCAGCTTGAGGGCGACCTTGCGGTCCAGGTCCGGGTCGTAGGCGGCGTACACCACGCCCATGCCGCCCTGCCCCAGCTTGCGCAGGAGCAGGTAGCGGCCCACCTGGGGCACGGGCGGGACGTCCTCCGCGCGGCGAGGCCGGGGGCCCGTTCCATATCCTCCCGAGCCCCGGCCCGTCCCCGCGCCGGAGCGCACGGAATCCGAGGGGCCGGTGCTGGTGCTTCGCCTTCCGGTGTCTCTCTTCGTCATGGGGCCCTGACCTGATCCACGAGTGTAACGCCGGCCCTCGCCCGCTCCGAACATCCTTCCGCGACGCGTCACCCCAGGCCGCCTGCCTGGTGACGGCAGTCATCAGCGCCGGGAGCGCGGTCACCAGGGTCCGCGCACAGGGTGGGACACAACCCCCTGGAATCCGGAGGACGCCGGAGGACCGGCGGCTGGCATGCGGGCCGCAATGGGGGAGCCCATCGCGGTGCTCGCAGCCCTCCCCTCCTGGAGTCCCCCATGGTCCTCGACACCCCCACCCTCCGGAAGCCGCTGTCTCCCGTCAGCCCTCCCGCCGTCGCCGGGAAGCCGGCCGTGGCCGCGCCCCAGGCCGCACCCGTGGAGGCGAAGGCGCCCGCGGTGGTGGCGGATGGGTTCGACGCGAAGAAGCCGGCCGCGGGTCCGGACCTGTCCGGCGTGGGCGCCGCGGTGAAGGCCGCCGTGGACGCGAAGCCGGCGGCGGTCCCCCAGCTGCGCGTGGGCCTGGCGGCGACGGGCGCGGCCCCGCCCGAGCGCCAGACGGTGTCCGGCGAGGACAAGGCGAAGCAGGCGGTGGACCTGAAGACGGTGGGCGAGAGCCGCCAGGAGACGGCGGACGCGCAGCAGGCCCTGCGGGAGAAGACGACCCAGGAGGCCGACCGCCTCTTCGCCATGGCGGACGGCCAGGCGCAGGTCCCCGAGGGCGCCAGCGTCAAGCGCGTGTCCGACAGCGAGGTGGAGCTCACCCGCGTCAACGGCCAGCGGGAGCTCGTCGAGCGCTCCGTCGCGACGAAGAAGGACGGCGCGGTGGTGATGGACAGCGCCACCTATGAGGACGGCGTCAACAAGCGCGACCGGCTGGAGCTGAAGGCGGACGGCGCCACGCTGGTGGAGCGCGCGGAGTGGAAGGGCGACAGGAACGAGGCGGCGGACCTCAAGTCCTTCGGCGACATCTCCCAGGTGCGCGACGCGGGGCTGACCTACACGCGCAACGAGGTCTCCGTCGAGAAGCACGAGGACGGCGACCGGCTCCACACCGACGCGTACTCGCAGGTGAACGGCAACGCCGAGGGCAGCCGCACCTCGTACTACCAGCAGAAGGGCGGCGGCAGCATCGACAACAAGCTCAAGGGCCCGTTCGACTTCGACAAGCCGGTGGACCGCTCGGACACGTACTCGTACTCCCTCCCCGCGCCGGACGCGGACGGCAAGCAGGCCCCGCCGCAGTACAGCCGCGTGCAGAGCTTCTCCCAGGACCACGTGAAGGCCACGTCCTACGTGGACCGCACCCTGGACGGCCACACGCAGTACGCGGGGGAAGGGCCGCACACGTTCGAGGACATGGCCCGGGTCCGCGACGAGTACTCCCAGCACGGCGGCGAGGACTACGACGCGGACAAGACGGGCGATGGCCGCCCGCCGAAGCGCTGGACGGTGGACCTGCAGAAGGGCGCGGACCGGCTGGACTCGCAGACCTTCATCGAGGGCTACCCGGACGCGACCCTCAAGACGGAGAAGACGCGCGAGGGCAGCACCGTGAAGGAGAGGTTCGAGGGCAAGACCTTCGAGAGCGCGGGCTCCTCCAAGCGCGTGCCGGTGAGCGGCGAGTCCACCACCACCTACGGCCAGGACGGCTCCATCGAGAAGCTGGACTCCCGGAGCCGCGAGCCGGACGGCTCCGACCTGGAGCAGCACTACCAGAGCAGCCGCAGGGCCACGGACCCGGGCCTGGAGCTCCAGGAGTCGCTGGAGACGAAGCGCACGAAGGACGGCCGGACGGAGCACGTGCTCAAGGAGGACACGTCGCTGCTGTCGGACCAGGGCGCGCAGCTGGTGGGCTCGCGCACCACGGTGACGGACGCGGACGGACGCAAGGGCCTCCACGAGGTGGGCAAGGACGGCGAGCGGATGCAGCTGTCCGGCAAGGACGGCGCGGACCTGCGCGACGTCACCGACGCGGAGGCCTTCAAGGACGACGACTTCGGCCGCGTCCTGCTGGAGCAGGCGTCCATCTCCACCGCGAACACGGTGAACCAGTTCGCCAACAGCGGCGGCGCGAAGGCGCTCACCGTCCTCCAGGGGCTGAGCCAGGACGCGGGCCGGCTGCCGGCGAAGGCGACGGAGCTCCTGGGCAGGGACGCCCTCTCCAAGGGCCTGAACGCGGCGCAGGGCGGCGCGAGCGCGCTGGGCGGCGTGGCGGGCGTGGTGGCGGGCGGGATGACGCTCTCGCGAGGCATCCGCGAGAACAACATGCCGGACATCGTGAAGGGCGTGGCGGACACGGCCAACGGCGCGGCGAACCTCTACACGGGCGGGAAGGCCTTCGCGGACGCCATCCGGGGCTTCAAGAACGCGGGGGCGCTCACCACGACCGCGTCCACGGCCAGCGCGGCGAAGAGCATCCCCTGGGCGAAGACGCTGGCGGATCCGAAGGTGGGCGGCGCCCTCACCCGCACGGTGCTGGACTCGGTGAAGGGCATGGGCGGCATCGGCAAGGTGGCCGGCACGGCGGCGAGCCTGGGGGGCAAGGCGCTCTCCGCGCTCAAGGCGGCGGGCGGCGCGGCCAACGTGCTGGGCGCGGTGGGCGGCGCGGCGGGCGGGGTGATGGACATCGTCAACGGCGCGAAGGTGAACGACGGGGCCCAGATCGCCAAGGGCGCGGTCGGCATCGCGGGCAGCCTGGGCGGCGCGGTGGCGGTGGGCGCGATTGGCGGCCCCCTGGGCATGGCCGTGGGCGCGGGCATCGGCCTGCTGACCTTCGGCTTCGGGAAGCTCATGGACCTCATCAGCGACAAGCCGCACAAGATCGCCGAGCTGCAGATCGACTGAAGCGACGCCTGGAGCGAGGCGGCGGTGGAATCGGAGCCACCGCCGCCTCCTCGACTTCAGCGCCTCCCGCGCAGGGTGCGCTCGTAGTCCTCGTAGCGCAGCTTCGCGATGGTGCGCCGGTCGCGGGTGCGCACCACGACTCCCTCCGGATGCTTGCCGGCCCCGGCGTCCAGCGCGCACCGGGTCGCGGGCGCGTGCTCGCGCAGCCAGGCGAACGCGCCCTCCAGGTCCTTGGGGAGCGCGGCGCCGTCCTGCTCGAGGATGCGCGGCGTGGTCTCCAGCCCGTGCTCGCGGGCGAAGGCCTGGAGCGCGTCCTCGGTCACGAAGGGCTGGCCGCCGGACTCGCGCCAGCCGGCGATCCGCTCCGCGGACCAGGTGAGGGGGGGCTCGGGGTCGGTGAGGCGCACCACGTCGAAGACGCGGTAGCCCACGCGCTTCTCGGCCGTGTACTGCTTGCTGTGGGCGGTGACGTTTCCGCCGTACACCTCGCCGAAGACGACGGTGATGCCGCCCGCGTCGAGCCGCTTCTCGAGCAGGGCGTCCGCCACCGGGCGCAGGTGCTCCACGATGCCCAGGGCCGGGTTCCCGATGAGGTCCCCGCTCGCGTAGAGGAACTCCTCGCGGCTGCCCAGCAGGTACGTGCCATCCGGCAGGAACACGATGCGCGCGTTGGTGCCGTCCACCTTCTCCGTGCCGACCACGGGCCCATCGAACGCGATGGCGGGCTCGGCCAGCCGGCCCTTGTCGCCCAGCGTGTGGTACGTGGGGATGGACGGGTACTTCGTCAGCGAGTTGAGCGTGCGCAGGTTGGCGGTGCGAACGGAGAACGTCATGGCGCGGCCTCGGGGTAGGAGGGGCGACCGTAGCAGCAGCCCCCGGGAGGCTCGCGCGACGCAGGGGCTCTCCGGGGCCTGACGCCCGGGTCGCCGTGAGGCGGAGTCGTCGGCGGCGAAGAGGAGGTCCGCCAGCTCCGACGTCGCGCGCCCCCCCCCCCCCCCCCCCCCCCCCC
>JAFADT010000360.1 GCA_023424585.1 Pseudomonadota bacterium | reverse complement strand
CATCCAGGGCTACTCGCGCGCCGCGCGCGTGGACCCCGACCTCTTGCAGGGCCTCATCCGCGAGGAGAGCCGCTTCAACCCGAGCGCGCGCTCCGCCACCGGCGCGCTGGGGCTCGCGCAGCTCATGCCCGGGACGGCGAAGCAGGTGGCGGACTCGCTCAAGCTGGCGTCGTTCGAGGTGTCATCGCTCCTGCAGCCCGCGCAGAACATCCGGCTGGGCGCGGCGTACCTGGGCTCGCTGCTCAAGCACTTCGACGGCAACCCGGCCTACGCGGTGGCCGCCTACAACGCGGGCCCCGCGGCGGTGGAGCGCTGGCGCAAGGCCCTGCCGGACGCGGAGCTGGACGAGTGGGTGGAGCACATCGCCTTCGACGAGACGCGCGACTACGTGAAGCGCGTGCTCAGCAGCTACAGCGCCTACAAGCTGCTCTACGCGAACGAAGTCCCCGCCTCCTTCGCGCCGGCCCGCAAGGCCCCGCTGGAGGCGACGCGCGCGGTGAGCCCCGCCGCGGGCGTGGGCGGCAGCGGCCGCAACATGGCGACGCCCACCTCCTCCGTCTCGGGACAGCGCTAGCCGCGCGCCGGACGGGAGCGGGGCTCCCGTCCGGCGCTTGGAGCGGGGTCCGCGCTACTTCGCGCCCTTGGGCTCGGTGATGGACTCCGAGCGGATGGTGTACTGGCTGGCGATGGCGCGAGTGTCGATGCCCGTGAAGTGGCGGTACGGGTACGCGCCATCCGCGATGGTCTCGATGAACTCCACCGAGTCACCGGTGATGGACTTGCCGTCGATCTCCACGGTGAAGGTGCTCTTCTCCGCGTCCACGCGCCACACGCACGCGCCCACGCTCGTCTCCGCGGAGCCGGTGGACAGCCCGTCGACGTCGAAGTTGTTCAGGAAGTGGTGGTTCAGCTCCGCCCAGCGGATGAAGTCCCGCCAGTTGGTGAAGACGATGACCATTCCGGCCGGCTGGTGGCTGGTGCCCTGGAGCACGCCGCCCTGGTAGATGTTCATCTGGTACGCGGAGCCGCCCGGCGAGCCCGTGAACGCGGGGGCCATGGCGACCGTGTTCGCCTCACGGCCCGGCGTCACCTTCAGCGTGCTGACGACCTGATCGCCGTCGCGCGCGGCCAGCTGGTAGCCCCCCCTGGCGCCCAGGCTCATCGCCACGCGCTGCTCCCACTTCACGGCCTGCGCGAAGCCGCTGGAGACGCCGTCCTTCTGGGTCGCGAGCTTGGACACCGCCAGGCCGTCCTCCACCGCGTCGAGCCGCGCCTGGCCCAGCGCGCAGCTGGTGATGCCGTCGAACCGCTTCACACACTGGGACGCCGCGGCCTCCTGCGCCTCCAGGGAACCCGAGGGCTGGCCGTCGTCGGCGCCGCCCGCGCAACCCGTGATGCTCAGCAGCATGGAAGCCAGCAGGAGCCCCGTCCTCTTCAGATGCATGCACTACCTCTTGGTGTGGGTGGACTGCGCGCCGCTCCACTGCACCCCGCGCGCCAACACCTGAAGTCCGTCTGCCTTCACTCGTGCCATGCGTTGTTTGAGAAAACGGAGTAGCGCGGAATGTCACATGAAACATGTGATTTGTAGCAAGGCGGGTCTCACCCGGAGCAGCAGGACCGCCGCACTTCCGGGCGGAAACGCTCCGCGGCACACAACTCCCGGGCGGGTCGGGTGGATAATGAGGGGAGCGCGGTTCCTCCCCCCGGATTCCCCACCATGGCCTCGAAGATCAACGACAGCACGCGTCCCCTCACCTCCCTCTCGCGGCTGTCCTCGCAGGACGCCCGGACGTCGGAGGCGAAGCCCCGGAACCGCCCCCTCGCGTTCAAGGACGGCTTCGAGTCCTCCAGCGCGCGCCCCGCCCCGGGCCAGCTGCCCCAGCTGCCCGCGCCGCCGCCGGTGCTGTCGCTGCCCGCGCCCACCACCCCGGCGCCGACGACGCCGGTGCCCCCGGAGGCGCCCACCGAGCCGCCCGTGTCGGCCGACTCGGACCCGATGACGCACATCGAGTACCTGTCCTCGGACGCGCTCCAGGGGCGCGACAGCCCCTCCGCGGGCCTGGACGCCGCTTCCGCCTACGTGCAGGCCCACGTGCAGAAGTACGGCCTCGAGGGGCCCAACTCCAACAACCCGGAAAACCCGTTCCAGCAGAAGTTCAACGTCTACTCCTGGCTGGGCGCGGAGAAGGCCGGCGAGACGGCCGGCGCGGCCCACGCCGAGCACGCCGAGCACAAGGAGTTCGGCCACACGACGTTCCAGGAGGGCTTCTACCTGGATGAGAAGATGCCCAAGGACACGCTGAAGCTGCTCAACCAGCAGTACGAGCAGGCGATGAAGGCGACGGGCCAGACGGCGGTGCCGGCGCGCGCGGGCAAGCAGCGCAGCGTGGAGGAGCTCCAGCAGGTGGCCACGGCCACGGGCCAGGCGGTGAACACCATGGCCCTGCTCAAGGGCAGCGGCCCGCACAAGGACGAGGTCATCGTGGTGATGGCCCACCTCGATCACGTGGGCGTGGACCGCAAGGGCCAGGTGTTCAACGGCGCGGACGACAACGCGTCCGGCAGCGCGGTGCTGATGGCGGCGGTGCCGGAGCTGGCGGAGGCCGCGAAGAACGGCAAGCTGGACCGCTCCGTGCTCTTCGTCTGGACGGGCGCGGAGGAGAAGGGCCTGGTGGGCTCGCAGTACTTCGTGGACCACCCCATCCCCGGGCTGGAGATGAAGGACATCGCGGGCGTCATCAACACCGACATGGTGGGCCGCTGGGATGATCAGCGCCTGTCCGTGGTGGACACCAACACCAAGGGCCAGCCCAACTACTTCCGCGACGTGGTGGACCAGGCGAACCAGCAGCTGGCGGATCCGTTCGACCGCATCAACCGCGACATCAACGTCTACCGCGACCGGCAGGACGGCGCGTCCTTCGGGAAGAAGGGCGAGGACGTGCTCTTCCTCTTCGAGGGCCTGTCCAACCCCGAGGGCGGCGGCGACCTCATCCCCGAGTACCACCGGCAGGATGACGACATCGAGAAGATCATCGAGGACAACGGCGGCAACAAGCCGCGCCGCGTGAAGGACCTGCTCGTCAACGTCATCGGCCTCGCGGCGAACCGTACGACGGAGCCGCAGTCGAACTAGCGCCCTGCCTCCCGCCGGAAGCAGGGCTTCCGGCGGTGGCCACCCGGGGAGGCTGGACCGCTAGGCGGCCAGCTTCTCTTCGCCGCCCTCCACGGGCCCGCCGGTGAGCGCCGCGAGCTCATGCTCGCTCAGCACGAGCTTCTCCTCCGAGCCGCGCCAGACGAACGGGATGCCCGGCTGCCGGTACAGGTTCGCGGGGATGTCGCGCGCCAGCTGCGCGTGCAGCTCCGGCAGCTTGGACCAGTGCAGCCCGTGCCGCGTGTGATGCGCGGTGTGGTAGCCCAGGTTGCCCGTCATCAGGTTGTAGCCCTTGTGGAGGATGTTGTACGACGCCTCCGAGTGGTTGGCCGTCTCCAGGCCCACGTGGTGGAAGTACGTGGCCCAGGTCGTCACGTAGAGCGACGCCATCATGGGCAGGAGGAACACGAACAGCGCGTTGTAGGGGTTCACCCAGAACAGGCCCGCCAGCAGCACCAGCTGGAGCGCGGCCATCCCCACGAACGTGCGCAGCGCCTTGGGGTGGTGCTTCCGGCCCACCCGGAACGCGCGCGGGTACGCGGTCAGCGCCGTGCTCAGCGAGTACTCCACCTCCCCCATCGTCGTGCCGTCGTCCCGCTTCCAGCGCGACTCGTCCTGCGTCTGATCCAGGTAGTTCTTGTGGTGGCCCAGCACGTGGTGGAGGAACCACGCCTGCGACGTCACGCCCGTCTGGAAGCCGAAGACGATCTCCAGCAGGCGGTTGGGCAGCGCGTGCTTGAAGAACGACAGGTGCTGGTGGTGGTGGTTCCACGAGCAGATCCACCCCTTGGGGATGATGCCCAGCCCGAACCACAGCACCGGCACCCACCAGCTGCGAGCCGTGAGGAACACCGTCACATCGAGCGCGAACACGCCAAGGAACATCAGGACCGGGATGCGATCTTCAGGGTGCCGGAACAGGGTCATGCGCCTTCCGTGACAAGGGGAGCCACTGCAGAAATGCCGCTTTTCCAACTGTAGGCCGCATTCCCCCACCCCGAACAGCCCACCCTCGCCCGCCCGCACGTTCCACGCTGGCGGTAAACAACGTAGTCGCGTTGAACTTGTATTTCCATATTTCCAAGAATAGCAGTCCTGCATTGTGATAAACGCCGACCCAGCCCTTTTGGACCCACCTGGAGGCGGCAATGCGGAACCAGACCATCGAGGCGGCACTGGCGAGGAATCCCCACCGTGAGCAGCTGATCAAGCACCGGTTCTTCGAGGTCGTGGACGAGAAGGCCTTCACCCGCGATCAGGCGGAGCTGGTGCTGGGGCAGTGGTGGCACCCCCTGCACTACTTCCCCAGCTTCCTGGGCAAGCTCATCGCCGTCTGCCCGCAAATGGAGATGAAGACGGCGGTGACGCACATCCTCAACCAGGAGGTGGGCGAGGGAGACCCGGCGCGCGCGCACGAGCGCTTCTTCATCCAGACGATGACGGACGCGGGCTTCACGAAGGCGGGGGTGTCGGAGGCGGACATGACGCCCGCGACGCGCCGGCTCATCGACGGCTACCAGCGCGCCACGGACGACCACCTCACCGGCCTGGGCTTCCTCTACGGCACGGAGGTGGCGGACCTCACCATGGTGGCCAAGCTGGGCAAGCTGGTGCGCCGCACCACGGGCCTCAAGGCCCTGCCCTGGGTGGACATCCACGTGAAGCAGGAGCCGGACCACGTGGAGACCGCCGGCCACACCGTGGGCCTCCAGTACTCGGACGAGGAGCTGGCCACCATCACCCGCGGCGCCGAGGAGATGTGGCAGCTCTGGGTGGGGTTCTTCGAGGAGCTGCGCAACCGCGTCGTCTGAGCGGCGGCCTGCGTCAAGCGCAACCCCTCGGAATCCGTACGCTTTCGCACGGAACACTGGCGAATCTCTCCAGGTAGGGTAGTCACTCCCGCGTCACGGGAGTGCCACCCCCAGAGGCGCCACCCTCCTCCCGCGGCGGACCGTGTCTGTCCCTCCAGGCGCCGAGGGAGATCCCCATGCTCGAAAAGCTGATGCCGAAGTCGGACGAGTTCTTCGACGACTTCGACGCGCAATGCGCGAGGACCGTCCAGGGAGCAAAGCTGCTGCACGAGCTCTTGAGCGACTACCGGGACGTGCCCGCGCGCGTCCAGGCCCTCAAGGACGTGGAGCACCAGGGCGACGAGGTCACCCACGCCGCCTTCAACCGGCTCCACCAGCAGTTCATCACCCCGTTCGACCGGGGGCAGATCCACACGCTGCTGTCGCGCATCGACGACGTGCTGGACCTGACCAACGCGGCGGCGGCGCGCCTCTTGTATTACGAGATCGACTCCAGCCGGGCGGACGCCACGGAGCTGGCGCGGCTGCTGGTGCTGTCCACGCAGAAGGTGCAGGAGGTCGTGGCGGCGCTGCGCCTCATCAAGAAGCCGGAGCAGATCCTCGCGGGCTGCAAGGAGATCAAGCACCTGGAGACCCAGGCGGACGAGGTGCTGCGCGCGGGCATGGGCCGGCTGTTCAAGAGCGGCGTGGACACCCTGACCATCATCAAGTGGAAGGAGATCTACGACCTCATCGAGACGGCCACGGACAAGTGCCAGGGCGTGGCCAACGTCATCGAAGGCGTCGTGCTGGAGCACTCCTGAGATGCTGCTCGCAGCGGTCGTCACCATCGTCGTCGTCGCGCTCGTCTTCGATTTCATCAACGGCTTCCACGACGCGGCGAACTCCATCGCCACCGTGGTGTCCACGCGCGTGCTGTCGCCGAACCTGGCCGTGGCCTGGGCCGCGTTCTTCAACTTCGTCGCCGCCTTCGCGGGCGGCGTGCACGTGGCCAACACCATGGGCAAGGGCATCATCAACTTCGACATGCTCCGCGCCGCCGGCCCCACCGCGGTGCTGATGGTCATCTTCTCGTCGCTGATGGGCGCCATCGTCTGGAACCTGCTCACCTGGTGGTGGGGGCTGCCCTCGTCGTCGTCGCACGCGCTGGCGGGCGGGATGATTGGCGCCACCCTGCCCGTGCTGGGCCTGCCGGGGCTGGTGGGCAGCGGCATCGCGCGCATCGCGGCCTTCATCGTGCTGTCGCCGCTCATCGGCATGGTGCTGGGCGTGGGGATGATGCTGGCCAGCACCTGGTCGGTGCACCGTCAGACGCCGCTGCGCGTGGACACCTGGTTCCGCCGGCTGCAGCTGGTGTCGTCCGCCATCTTCTCCTTCAGCCACGGCACCAACGACGCGCAGAAGGTCATGGGCATCATCGCGGTGGTGCTCTTCGGCACCATCTGGCGCGACCGGCCGTTCCACATCGACTGGTGGATGATCATCGCCTGCCACGCCGCCATCGCGATGGGCACCTTCTTCGGCGGCTGGCGCATCATCCGCACCATGGGCCACAGCCTCACGAAGCTGGCGCCCATTGGCGGCTTCAGCGCGGAGACGGGCGGCGGCGTCACCATCATCGCGCTGGCGGAGCTGGGCATCCCCGTCTCCACCACGCACACCATCACCGGCGCCATCGTCGGCGTGGGCTCCACGCGCGGCTGGCGCGCCGTGAAGTGGGGCACCGCCGGCCGCATCATCTGGGCGTGGGTGTTCACCATCCCCGCCGCCGCGCTGGTGTCCGTCATCGTCTACGGGCTCACGCTCGCGGTGGTGCGGCTGGTGGGCTGAAGCCGGGCGGGCCCCGCCTCGAACAGGCGGGCCCGCCCCTGCCCCCGGCTACTCCGGGCTGTTGAGCGCGTTGACCACGGACGGCGCCCCGCCCAGCGCCGGGGGCACCCAGGGCACCACCTTGCGGTTGCGCCACTGGACCAGCTTCAGCGACGGGTCATCCAGCGGCACGTCGAAGGTGAAGGAGATGCGCGTGGGGCCCTCCGCGTCCGCCTCCTCGATGCGCGCCTTCATCCCGCCCACGTCGAACTCCTGGCCCTGCTTCACCGGCCAGTTCTTGCCGCGGTAGATGCGCTCCTCGAGGATGTTGAGGTAGTGCTGCCCCTTGGGCAGGGACAGCTCCAGCGAGTTGGGGCCGGTGCGCGTCACGTGCTGCTCGCCCGACTTGTAGGACAGCACCCACCAGTTCCTCGGCAGCGGCATGCCCGTGGACCACCACTGCACGGAGCCGTAGATGCCCACGGTGCCGTTGGGGGCGTTGAGCACCACCACCCGCTGCTCGGGCAGCTGCTTCAAGTCGAAGGCCTCCGTGTAGCGGTCGTGCACGCGCTTGAACATCGCGTCCACCTCCGAATAGAGGGTCGCGGTCTGCCACCAGACGTAGGGCGCGCCCGCGATGTGGATGACGGCCATCACCGCCGCGCCCGCCAGCACCGCGCCCGCGCGCGGCTTGAGCGCGCGGCCCCGCCACGCGGCGCGGAGGATGACCGCCAGCGCCACCGCCATGCCCAGGCTGGGCACGATGAGCGTGCGCGCGCCGGCCAGCGGCGAGCTGCCCAGCCACGTGGACGCGAACGAGCCCACCAGCAGCCACTCCAGCGTCTTGCGCTCCGCCGGCTCCACCTGCGGCCACACGCCCCACAGGAGCAGCGCGAAGAACACCAGGCCCACCAGGCCCAGCACCTGGAAGGTCCCCACGTAGGACGGATCCAGGATGTAGTCGTTGGGCGCGCTGAGCGTCAGGCCCGCGATGGCCGCCGGCACGCGCTCGAACATCGCCAGGAACCACTGCACCGGCGCGCCGGCCAGGTCCAGGTGCGTGTCCTGCCGGGCCGCGCCGTAGCCCAGGACCTTGTACATCGTCAGGAAGGCGGCCATCAGCGCGCTGAACGGGATGAGCGCCTTGAGCCGCTCGGACGGCTTGCCCGGGCCCGCGAAGGCCTCGTAGGCGAGCACGTAGGGGATCATGATCAGCGTCGTCTCCGCACTCGCCAGGCCCAGCGCGAAGGCGATGAGCGAACCGGCCAGGGCGCCCTTGCGCTGGCGCTCGCGCCACTCGATGTGGAGCCAGAAGCCCAGCACCGCGAAGAGCATGGACACCAGCAGCACGCGGTAGGACAGCCAGCCCACCGCGGCGCCGTGCGAGCCGTTGACGGCGAAGAGCACCAGCGCCAGCCCCGCGATGCCCGTGGGGAGGATGCGGCGGAACAGCACGGCCACCAGCGCCACCAGCCCCACGTACCAGAGCAGCGAGTGCACGTGGTAGGCGACGGCGACGCGGTTGTAGAGCAGGTGATCCAGCCCGAAGAGCGCGCTGCCCAGGGGCCGGAAGAAGGCCAGCTTCACGCCCGGCTCCACGAACCACGGGAAGATGCCGGCGTGGGCCATCTGGGCCGTGTGCTCCGGGATGCCCGTGGCCGTGCGGTACACGTCGAAGTGGGTGTTCGCCAGCGGCGCCGGCTGCGGCAGGTTGTCCCAGACGCCCAGCCAGACGTAGTCGTCGAACATCCAGCCGGTGTTCAACATCGTCAGGCTCAGGAGCGCCGCGGCCGCGACTGAAATCCAGAAATAACGTCTAAACGGCCAACCCGGGGCGGCTGGCGGAGGGGAGGTATCCATGTTTCAAAGATCTATCAGCCCCGCCCCTACACGAGATAGGTCCTCCCGGGTCGTCCGCTGACACCGGAAGCACGCGGAGTGCGGCGCGCGCGACGGAGATCCTTTGCCAGCGCCCGGACTCCGGGTGATCCTCGAAGGACGAAGGGGGACGCGGTCCGGCAGGTGAGAACACGAACGCGCGCGCCGTCTCATCCGCGCCGCCGCCGGGCCCGCACGCATGCGCATCGCCATCATCGCCACGTACACCCATCCGACCCGCCTGCGCATCAAGGAGCCCTCCATCATGCAGTCCTCCGTGCCGGAGCTCATCGCGGGCCTGTGTCCGGAGCACGCGCACGTGGAGATCTTCAACGAGAAGGAGGCGGACATCCCGCTGGACCGGCACTGGGACCTGGTCTTCTTCTCGTACCTGCACTCGTACTACGAGCACACGAAGGTCCTCTCCACCCTCTTCCGCCAGCGCGGCATGACGACGGTTGCGGGCGGCCGACACGCGAGCCACTTCCCCGACGACGCAGCGAGGTACTTCGACGCGGTCATCACCGGGGAGCCGGAGCCCAACGTGCCCGCGCTCATCGCGGACTTCGAGAAGGGGGCGCTGAAGCCCCGCTACAGCCTGCCGTCGCAGGGCGCCGCCGCCATCCGGCCATACCGCTACGAGCTCATCGACTTCACGCACAACAAGGTGCGGCTGCCGGGCATCGAGGCGTCGCGCGGCTGTCCCTTCACGTGCAACTTCTGCGTGCTCACCGGCCACGAGCGCTACCGCTTCCGCCCCATCCCGGAGGTCATCGACGAGATCCAGACGCGCATGCGCTGGAACCCGAACTTCCTGGGGTTGATGGAGGACGCGTTCATCTTCCTGGACAACAACCTGGGCGGCTCTCCCAAGTACCTGCGCGCGCTGTGCGAAGCGCTCATCCCCCTGAAGAAGACCTGGGGCTGCGCCCTCACCTTCAACGTGCTCAAG
This sequence comes from Pseudomonadota bacterium, assembly GCA_023424585.1. Lineage (GTDB taxonomy): Bacteria > Myxococcota > Myxococcia > Myxococcales > Myxococcaceae > Corallococcus. The sequence continues at coordinate 7,268 of JAFADT010000360.1, read as the reverse complement.
GACGAGGCGCTGGTGAAGCTGATGGCGAAGGCGGGCTGCCGCTACGTCTACACCGGCCTGGAGTCGCTCAACCCGGACTCGCTCAAGGCGATGAACAAGGGCCAGAACAAGCTGTCGGAGGTGGACGCCGTCATCCGCCGCGTCTTCTCCTCCGGCATCCTCCTGTCCTTCGGGCTCATCGTGGGCTCGGACGGCGACACCAACGAGTACCTGCACCGGCTGCCGGAGTACCTGGCGGACCTGAAGTACTTCTCCGTCACCTTCCTGGGCATCGTGTGCCCCTACCCGGAGACGCCCTTCTTCCGCGAGCTGAAGGCGCAAGACAGGCTGCTGCCCGGCACCACCAGCCGCGACTACGACGGCTACACGCTGTGCCACCGGCCCAAGCACCTGCACGCGTCGGAGGTGGTGGAGCACTTCCAGCGGCTGTGCCGCACGCTGGGGAGCCTGCCCAACATCGCCCGGCACTACGCGTCCAAGCTGATGATGAGCGACCTGCCCCGCTACAAGCAGACCATCCTCTTCTCCGGGCCGGAGATCGTCAGCATCCGCAACCCGGTGAAGAACCCGGCGCGCCGCTACATCGCCGGGCTGGATGCGCTCGAGGCGTGGGACGCGGAGCGGATGCCCGCGCTGGGGCTCACGCCGCAGGTCCTGACCTGAGCCGGGACGGCAGGCGCACGTCCCACGCCAGCCCCAGGGCCTGGAGCGCGCGGATGAAGAGCCAGCCCGGGTCCCACTGCCACCACACCCACCCGTGGCGCGCGGACGCGGGGAAGGCGTGGTGGTTGTTGTGCCAGCCCTCGCCCAGCGCCAGCACGCTCACCCACCACACGTTGCGGCTGAGGTCGCGCGTGTCGTGGACGCGCTGCCCGAACGCCGCATGGCACACGGAGTTCACCGCGTAGGTGCTCTGCATCCAGCACACCACCGGCAGGAAGAAGTACGCGGGCACCGTGCGCCAGCCGAACGTCAGCCCCACGAAGAGCACCGCCAGCACCTGCGGCGCGATGCGGTAGCGCAGGAGCCAGTGGTAGTACCGGTCATGCGCCAGGTCGCGGCACCAGGTGCGCCAGCCGTCCTCGTCGGTGGAGGCCTCGTTGAGGATCCACCCCATGTGGGCGTACCAGAAGCCGCGCACCGGCGAGTGCACGTCCCCGTCCGCGTCCGCCTTCGCGTGGTGCAGCCGGTGGTTGGCGGCCCACAGCAGCGGGCTGCCCTGCGCGGTGAGCATGGCCACCGTCACCAGCGCGTACTCCACCCAGCGGGGGCACGCGAAGGCGCGGTGGCACAGGAGCCGGTGCAGCCCCACCGTCGTGCCCAGGCCAATGGACACGTACACGGCCAGCGCCACCGGCAGCGCGTGCGGCGGCCAGGGCAGGAAGAACGCCAGCGCGGCCAGCGCGTGCACCACGACCATGTAACCGACGATGACGGGACTGAGCTGGAAGCGGAGCGGTGCGGTGTTCATGGGCCCGGAGCGGAGTCGACGAGGAGGCAGGCAGTCTAGGAGCCCCGCCTGACGGGACAAGGAATGCACCCCGTGCGCCCCGCGTCACATCACGCGCGCGTCACGGGCCGGGGGGCGGCACGAGCGCCGCGGCGGGCGGGGCCTGGAGGGCGGACTCGAAGCGGTCCATGCGCCGCAGCTCCGCGCGGGCCTCCACCTCCGTGAAGATGTCTCGCGCGCGGGCGAGGAAGGCCTCGCGACGGTGCGGCAGGGCCACCGCCGCGTCGAAGTAGGCCACGCCCGTCTCCCAGCGGTTGGGGCTCTTCTCCAGGACGGCGATGGCAGCCAGGAACACCGGCTCCGCGGCCCTCGGGCCCTTGCGCAGCGCCAGCGAGCGCGCCGTCACCCGCAGCGCCGGGCCCTTCAGGTACGGGTAGAGCCGGGCGATGACGCGCGCCTTGATGCAGGACAGCCGGACGATCCTGAGCAGCTTCCGGCGCGGCACCACCGTGGCGCCCGCCTCCAGCGCGAAGAGGGCCGCCTCCGCCGCGTCCACCAGGCCCACCTGGAGGAAGGGCACCATCACCTGGTAGCTCCAGATGCTCTTGAAGCAGCGCACCGCGACGAGCGCCGCCTCCTCCACCTGGTGCTCGCGCACCGTGACGTTGGCCAGGTGGTTGAGGCTGGCGCACTGGTTGGCCAGGTCCGCCACCTCCTCGCTGATGCGCAGGCCCTGCTCCAGCTCCGCGCACAGCTCGCCCACGTCGCCCTCGCCCAGCAGGTAGCGGCACATGGGCGCCCACGAGTGCGCCCAGCCCTGGTGCATCAGCGCGTTGAGCTCCACGCCGATGGCGCCCATCTGCTCGTAGAGCGCCACCGCGGCGCGGAAGCGCGAGTGGAGGAACTCGCCCGTGGCCTGCATCATCAGGGACGTCTGGCGCTCCCAGCGCTCGCCCACCTGGCGCAGCGTGGAGACGGCCTGCTCCTGGAACTCCCGCGCGCGCTGGAGCTCGTTGGCGAAGAAGGCCTGGATGCCCAGGCGGCTGAGCGCGAGCCCCTCCGCCACGGGGTCCTTGGAGCGGCGCGCGTACTCCAGCGCCTTCTCGCAGTGGTAGCGCGCGCGCTTGAGCAGGCCCGCGCCGAACAGCAGCGTGCCGTAGTAGCCGCGCGCCAGGCTCATGGCGTAGTCGTTGCGCGAGCGCTCCGCCATGTTGGTGGACACCAGCGTCGCCCAGGTGAGCTTGGTGATGTCCGCGAAGTAGTAGATGCGGATGAGCGAGTTGAGCGTGGAGAGCTGCTGGAGGTAGTTGCCCAGCCGCGCCGCCGGCAGCGGCCGCAGGATGAACGGCAGCAGCGACGCGAGCCCCCGCAGCAGCAGGTTCGCCAGCGTGCGCAGGCCCAGCGCGGGCAGGCTCCCCGGCAGGCTGCGGCCGCGCAGCACCAGCGACTTCTCCAGGTGCTGCGTGGCGAGCGCGGACTCGCCCTTCTCCTGGTGCGCGCGGCCCAGGCCCAGGTGCAGCTCCGCCTGGCGGGGGACCTCCTCCTCGTCCACCAGGCACTGCTCGAACATCAGGATGGCGTTGGCGTAGTGGCCCGCCTGGAGCAGCGTCTCCGCCAGCTCCTGCATCACCCGGCGCGTCTGGAGCAGCGTCACCTCCGGGTCCACCGGGACGACGGTGCCCAGCAGCTCCAGGCCGCGGTTGTAGTGGTAGAGCGCGTCGTCGTTCGCGTACTGCGCCCGCGCGCTGCGCGCCGCCATCAGCGTGTACTCCAGGCCCTTGTCCTCCACGTTGCCCGCGAGGAAGTGGAAGGCGAGCAGACCCGCGGAGCCCGCCAGGTTGTCGCTGGCGCGGGCCTCCAGGTAGCGCGCGAGCCGGCGGTGCAGGTCCTCGCGCGCCGACACCAGCAGCGTGTTGTAGGCCACGTCGCGGATGACGATGTGCTTGAAGATGCAGGTGTACGGCTCCTCCGCCTCCAGCAGGATGAGGCCCAGGCGCTGGAGCGTGTCCATGGCCTCGCGCAGGACCCGGTGGCCCAGGGTCGGCACCAGCGCCGCCACGCCGTCCAGCGTGAAGATGCGCCCGATGACGGACGCCACCTTCACCACCAGCTTCTCCGTCTCGCTGAGCAGGTCGATGCGCGACAGCACCACGTCCTGGATGGAGTCCGGGAGGATGAGGTCCTGGAGGCCGCGCTTCAGCTCCATCCGCTGGGAGCCGGGCTCCACCGGCCCCAGGTAGCCCTGCTCCGCCAGGCCCTCCACGATGGACTCGATGAAGAACGGGTTGCCCTGCACCTTCGCGAGCAGCCGGTCCTCCAGCGCCGCGTCCGGCGGCGACAGGCGCAGGTGCACGCGCAGGAGCGCCCGCGTGTCCGCGTCGTCCAGGCTCACCAGCTCCACCGGGCGGAACTCCGGCAGCTCGCGCAGCCCCCGGAGCTGGTCGCCCGGGCGCATCGTCGCCAGCACCATGATGCGGTGCGAGCCCACGCGCCCCGCCAGGAACTGGAGCAGGTCCAGGGAGATGTAGTCCGCCCAGTGCAGGTCCTCGAAGAAGAGCAGCAGCGGCTGCGCGCGGCTGAGCTTCTCCAGGAGCTGGAAGACGATCTGGAACACCTTCTGCTGCTTGCGCCGCGCGTCCATGCCCGCCGTGGCGGGCCGCTCCTCCAGGGACACGCCGAGGATGCCCGCGACCACGGGGATCCACTCCGGCCCCACGTCCTCCAGGCCGTCCAGCCCCTGGCGCAGGCGCGCGAGCTGCGCCTCGGTGTCATCCGAGTCGAGCAGCCCGAACGCCTGGAGCAGCACCTCCTTCCAGGGGAAGAAGGGGGTGAAGGCCTCGTAGGAGTAGCAGACGCCGTACAGCGCCCGCGCGCCGCGCTCCTCCGCGTCCTCCAGCACGCGCGCGCCCAGGCGCGACTTGCCGATGCCCGCCTCGCCGGACACCACGCACACGCGGCCCTGGCCGTCGAAGACCGCGCCGAGCGACTCGCGCAGCATGTCGAGCTCGCGGCCGCGGCCGATGATGTCGCCCCGGCCCTTGATGAAGAGGCTGCGGCGCGTCTCGCCCAGCAGGCGGTACACCGGCACCGAGCGCGAGACGCCCTTGAGCTTCGCGTCCTCCACGAACTCGGTGGCGAAGCCGCCCTGCTGCGAGCGCGCCTGGGTGTTGGAGCACAGGTGCACGCCGTCCTGGCGCCCGCCGTGCGCCATCAGGCGCGCGGCGATGTTCACCACCTCGCCCAGGGCCGAGTACCCCTTGCGCGTGGGCGAGCCCATGTCCCCGCAGTAGGCGTGGCCGGTGGCGATGCCGATCTGCAGCTCGTCCAGGAAGGGGAACTGCTCGCGGGCCTTGAGCAGCTTGCAGGCCAGCCGGCACGCCAGCACCTCCTTGTTCTGCTGGGCGGTGGGCGCGCCGAACAGGACGTAGAGCACGTTGCCCTTGTCCGTGAAGTCCGTCATCAGCAGCACGCCGCCGTGGTGGGCGCTCTCGCGCTGGACGTACTCGTAATAGGTGTTGAGGTCGCGGGAGAAGGCCTCGGGATCCGCCTCCGCGCGCGCGTGGGTGAAGCGCACGAAGAAGCAGGTGACGTCGCGGAAGTCCCCCGCGAACTCCTGGTGCGCGGTGGTGATCTTCGTGAACAGCACCGGGTGCAGCAGCAGCGCGCACCGGCCCACCAGCTCCGCTCCGCCCGTGGGCGCGGGCAGCGGGCGCTTCACGGACACCACCGGCGCGTCCGCCGCCAGCCGGTGGGTGCCGCCCTCGCGGGGCTCGCCCCTGCGCGCGGCCTCCGGCAGCGCCGCCCAGGCGCGGGGGCTCAGGACGACCTCCGACACCGCGGCCTGCTTCTCCGCGGCCACCGCCTGCGCCAGGGGCTCTCCCACCAGCGCCGGGTGCATCCACAGGCCGGTGGCCCCCATCACGATGCGGGTGGCCTCGCCGAACCCGATGCCGATGCGCGACGACACGCCGAAGCGCTGGCCCAGCAGCTCCAGCCGGGCGAAGCGCGCGAGCCTGCGCTGCACGTGCAGCGCGCACACCGCCGCGCGCTGGACGACGTCCGCGTCCGCCTCCTCGGGCGCGGCCTCGAAGCACGCGAGGATGGAGTCTCCGGCGAACTGGTAGATGTCCCCGCCGTGGTCGCGGACCACGTCGATCATCTCCGTGTAGTAGTTCGTCAGCAGGCGCTGGAGCGAGTCGATGCCGCGCGGCCCCGCGCCGCTCAGCCCCACCACGATGGGCGTGAAGCCCGCGATGTCCAGCAGCAGGATGGCGCCCCGCACGCCCTCCGCCCGCGGCAGCGCGTCCGCCTCCTGGGTCCCGAGCCGCGCGAGGATGGCCGCCGGCATGTAGGGCGCCAGCATCGCGACGACGGGATCGATGGGCTTCAGGGAGGACATCCTCGGGGGGCTTTCCGCTCAGGCCAGGGTGGCGAAGCGCAGGTAGAGGGCGCCCAGGCACATGGCGCCGTAGAGGGGGATCTCCGCCGTCTCCGGCCAGGGCTGCTGCTTCCTCACCGCGCCCCAGATGTGCACCGCCGTCATGATGCCGCCGATGAGGCCGATGAGTTCGAAGATGACCAGGTGGCGCTTGGGGTCCGGGATGAACTGCACCACCGCGATGATGACCGACAGCGCCACGCCGCCCAGGCAGCGCGCGAAGTAGACCGTCAGGTCGTTGTTGCCCGTGGGCAGCTCCCACCCGAACCAGCGCGCCCAGCGCAGCGGCATGAACAGCAACGGCAGTGCGTAGACGACCAGGAAGACCGAGGTGGAGACCGCGAGGAACCAGCTGGCCAGCGGATAGTCGGGGTTGATCATGATGGCGGACGTGGCTGGGGCCGGGCGTGCTCCCGCCGGGCGCGGCACCCCTGCCCCACACCCTTCATCCTAGAATCTTTTCACACCCCGTGGGGCGCCTTCGCCCCGCGCCCCACCCTACCTGGGCCCGCCCGCCACCTCACGCGTGGCGGCGAGGAGGAACTCGGCCACGCGCTCCAGGGAGGTGGTGCGCTCGGCCTCCGCCGGGAAGCGCCGGAAGACCTCCTGGGGGCCGTGAAGGATCAGCGGCTTGCCATAGCGCAGCGCCAGGACGGCCTCCGCGGCGGTGCCGGCCTCACCGGGCAGCGCCACCAGCGCATGCGGCGTCAGCACGTTGATGTGGTTGCGGCTCATGGGGTCCGTGCCCTGCTCCCCGCTGAGCGGCAGGTGCGTGTAGATGGGGATCTCGATGTCCGTGTTCGGATAGCCGGGCCGGGGCTGGTAGCGGCCATCCGGCCCCACGGTGCCGGGGATGATGCCGATGGCCGCGCCCCGCCGCCCCTCCACCTGCACGAAGGCCCCCGCCGCGGCGCTCATGACGCCGCCGCCCGCGCCGGTGAGCAGGTCGAACCCGGCCTCGGCGATCCACCGCGCCAGGGGGACGACCCACTCCTCGTGCGTCGCCCTGCCGGAGCCGAACACTCCGATGATGCGGCGGTATCTGCGCATGACTGCGTCCTCCCTGAAAGACCGGAACTACGCGACCCCTGTTCCATGCGAATCGCCGGCCAATGCGGCAAGGGATCACGAACCGGCGTGCGTCCCGGCTCCCGTCCACCCGTGGAAGGTGCGTGGCGCGAGCGTCCGACAGCCGTCGCTTGCCTCCGCCCGGGGCGCCAGGCGGGGCGGCACGACCCGTGATGTCGGACCCCTCCTCTACCTTCATCGTGACCAAGCAAGGAGGCCGCCCATGTTCGACGCCTGTGGAGGTTGTGAGCGCCGTGGCACCGCCGGAGAGGTGTTCGACTGGTGCGCGCGCTGCGAGTTGTCCCTGTGCCC
>JAFADT010000327.1 GCA_023424585.1 Pseudomonadota bacterium | reverse complement strand
GCGTAGATTTTGTAGACGTCCTCCGTGCCGGACGGACGCGCGGCGAACCAGCCGTTCTCCGTCGTCACCTTGAGGCCGCCCAGGTCCGCGCCGTTGCCCGGCGCGCGCGTGAGGCGCTGGAGGATGGGCTCGCCCGCCAGCGACGTGGCCTTCACCGCCTCCGGCGACAGCTTCTTCAGCGCGGCCTTCTGCGCCGCCGTGGCCGGCTGGTCGATGCGCGTGTAGAGCGGCGCGCCGAACCGCTGCGTCAGCGCCTGGTAGTGCTCGCCGGGGTCCTTGCCGGTGCGCGCGAGGATCTCCGCCGCGAGCAGGTCCAGGATGATGCCGTCCTTGTCGGTGGTCCACACGGTGCCGTCCTGGCGCAGGAAGGACGCGCCCGCGCTCTCCTCGCCGCCGAAGCCCAGCGAGCCGTCCACGAGCCCGTCCACGAACCACTTGAAGCCCACCGGCACCTCCACCACGCGGCGGCCCAGGTCCTTGCCCACGCGGTCGATGAGGCTGCTGCTCACCAGCGTCTTGCCCACCGCCGCGTCCGCCTTCCATCCCGGGCGGTTGCGGAAGAGGTAGCTGATGGCCACGGCCAGGTAGTGGTTCGGGTTCATCAGCCCCTGGCTGCGGGTGACGATGCCGTGGCGGTCGGAGTCCGTGTCGTTGCCGAACGCGAGCGCGTACTGGTCCTTGAGCTTCACCAGGTTCGCCATCGCGTAGGGCGACGAGCAGTCCATGCGGATCTTCCCGTCATGGTCCGCGGGCATGAAGCCGAAGGTGGGGTCCACGGTGGGGTTCACCACCGTGAGGTCCAGGCCGTACCGCGCCGCGAGCGGCTCCCAGTAGTGCAGGTTGGAGCCGCCCAGCGGATCCGCGCCCAGCCTCAGCTTCGCGCCCCGGATGGTCTCCAGGTCCACCACGTTCGCCAGGTCCGCGACATACGGCGTGATGAAGTCATGGGGCTGCACCGTGGCGCTCGCGCGCGCCTTCTCGTAGGGGACGCGCCGCACGCCCCGGTTGCCCTCGGCCAGGAGCGCGTTGGCGCGCTTCTCCACCAGCGAGGTGACGTTGGTGTCCGCGGGGCCGCCGTTGGGCGGGTTGTACTTGATGCCGCCGTCCTCCGGCGGGTTGTGGGACGGGGTGATGACGATGCCGTCCGCGAGCCCGCTCGCGCGGCCCCGGTTGTACGTGAGGATGGCGTGGGAGATGACCGGCGTGGGCGTGGCGCCGTCCGTGTAGCGGACCTCCACGCCGTGGGCGGCCAGCACCTCCAGCGTGGTGCGCTGGGCGGGCTCGGAGAGCGCGTGCGTGTCCATGCCCAGGAAGAGCGGGCCGGTATAGCCCTGCTGCTGGCGGTACTCGCACAGGGCCTGCGCCACCGCGAGGATGTGCGCCTCGTTGAAGCTGCGGCGCGCCGCGCTCCCCCGGTGACCGGAGGTGCCAAAGGCCACGCGCTGCTCGGCCACGGACGCGTCGGGCGTGTCGTCGTAGTACTGCGCGCGCAGCTTCTCGGGGTGGATGAGCTGCTCGCGCGGAAGGGGCTTGCCAGCGGAAGGGTGTGCCATGACGGGGCCACCCTAGCCGCGCGCGCCGCCCGAGGGGAGGCGAAGTCGCCGTCCGCTGTCCTGCGCCGCACCCGCCCTGGCGCGCTCCGTCCAGAAGCGGGCGGGAGCGCGGGCTGCCAGGACGGGGACGGGTGTCCTGAAGGCGTCAGCGCGCGGCGGCGACGGACGCGGAGGAGGACTCGGGCGGGGCGGCCTCGGGGGGCTCGTCCTCCTGGGGCTGGGCGGCGTTCTCCGGCAGGAACAGCAGCAGCACCAGCGCGGGGATGGCCGCCGCGGCGGTGAAGGCGAAGAAGGTGGGCCAGCCCATCCACGTGGCCAGGTACCCGGACACGGAGCCGATGAGCCGGTTGGCGATGGTGCCCAGCGCGGACAGGAGCGCGTACTGCGTGGCGCTGAAGCTCTTGTGGCACAGCGACATCACGAAGGCCGCGAACGCGGTGACGCCCAGGCCCGTGCACACGTTGTCCACGGCGATGGTGCTCGCGAGCATCAGGTCGTTCTTGCCCACCAGCGCCAGCGCCATGAAGGCCAGGTTGGTGAGGCCCTGCGCGGCGCCGAAGATGAACAGCGCGCGGCGCATGCTGAGCTTCACCATCAGCACGCCGCCCAGCAGGCCCCCGCCGATGGTGGCCAGCATGCCCAGCGTCTTGCTGAGCGCGCCAATCTCCGTGTTGGAGAAGCCCAGCTCGATGTAGAAGGGCGTCACCATGCTGGCGGCGATGGCGTCCCCCAGCTTGTAGAGCACCAGGAACGCGAGCACTCCCACCGCGTACTCGCGGCGGAAGTAGTCCACGAAGGGCCGCACCACCGCGTCCGCCAGGTTGCGCGGGGGCTTCACGCTCTGGGGCTCCGGGGCCAGCAGCGTGGCCACCACGCCCACGGCCATGAGCATGCCCATCACGTAGTATGTCCGGGACCAGCCCAGGTGGTCCGACAGGATGAACGCGAGCCCGCCCGCCGCCAGCATGCCCAGCCGGTAGCCGGTGACGTACAGCGAGTTGCCCAGCCCGCGCTCCTCCGTCGTGAGGATGTCCGTGCGCCACGCGTCCGCGACGATGTCCTGGCTGGCGGACAGGAACGTCACCACCACCGCCATGCACGCCATGGCGAGGGGCGTGTCCTTCGGGTTCACCAGCCCCATGGCGGCGATGGCGCCCATGAGCAGCACCTGGGTGAGCAGCATCCAGCCG
>JAFADT010000312.1 GCA_023424585.1 Pseudomonadota bacterium | reverse complement strand
GGCCTCAACGGTGGAGAGGGCTTCATCCATGGCGGGCAACGAGCGGTTGGGAGTGGCGAGGGTGGGCTTGGGCGGCGCGGTGGCGACCACGGCGGGGTCGGGGATGAAGCTCACGCGCCGCGGACGGGTGGAGCGCCTCCCGGAACGCAGCAGGAGCTGAAACCATGAACGCACCCGCGCATGCCGCGGCGACCCCCGGCCGGCTGGCGGAGCTCCGTCCGCTCCTGTCGGAGCTGGTGGACCTCAAACGCATCCACACCCCGGACCACCCGGACGGCCTCGCGGCGCACGGCTTCCGCCGCGCGTGGGCCGCGCTGGCCTCCGGCATGGATCCCCGCATCGTGGCGTTGCAGGAGACGGCGCGCGCGGTGGCGGCGGTGCGGCTGGGCGGCCTGGACATGGACGTCCTCCAGCGAGCGGGGCTGTCTCCGCTGGACGCGGCGCGAGCGCTGCACCGGAGCCTGGAGGCGGTGGCCGCGCCGCTGGAACCGCGCCTGCGGGAGCGGCTGTCCGTGGCGCTCTACCAGACACCCGAGGAGGCCTGTCACGTGCCGCCGCCCTTGTTCGTGGAGCGGCTGGTGCGCCAGCCCCACGCCGGGGCCACGCTCCCGGGCCGGCCGCGCGACCTCCTCCCGCCGCGGGAGGGCCACGCGGACCACTGCTACGCGGTGGCGGTGGGCGCGGTGCTCGTCGCGCCGCGCTTCGGCGCGTCTCCGGCCCTGCCCTTCGTGGCGGGGCTCTCGCACCACCTCTTCAACGCGGTGCTGCCGGACGCGGGCCCCGGAGGGGAGGCGCTGCTGGGCGAGCTGCTGGAGCCCGTCAGGAGGCGCCTCACGGAGAAGGCCCTGGCCGCGCTGCCGGAGCGGCTGGCGGGCGTCGTGCGGCAGGCGCTGGCGCTCACCGGCAACGTGGACTCGGCGGAGGCGCGCGCCTTCAACGCCGCGGACGCGCTGGACCGGGCGCTGGAGCTGGAGGCCCACGCCCGCGCGGCGGGCCGCCCCCTGCCCCAGCCCCTGGAGGACCTGGCCCTCCCCGCCGGGCCGCTCCAGACCTTCGGCGACGACGTCCTGCGCGAAGCCGCGGTGTGGCCCTGAACCTTCCTGGGAGAGGTGGTGACCATGTTCGAGGCGAAGTCGAAGGCCCGGAGCCTGGGCTGGGCGGTGGTGGGCTGTGGTCAGGTGGTGAGGGACTTCGTCATCCCCGCGCTCCAGGGCGCGAGCAACGCGCGGCTGGTGGCGTTGTGCGACGCGAGCGCGGAGGCGCTGATGCGCGCCCCCGCGAACGGCGTGAGCCGCTACACCGCGCTGGGGTCGGCGCTGGCGGACAAGGACGTGCAGGCCGTCTACATCGCCACGCCCAACGCCCTGCACGCGGCGATGACGGAGGCCTGCGCGGCGGCGGGCAAGCACGTGCTGTGTGAGACGCCCATGGCCTTCACGCCGCGCGACGGCCTGCGCATGGTGGCCGCGTGTCAGCGAGCGGGCGTGCACTACGCCACCGCGTTCGACCAGCGCCACCACGTGGCATACCGCCGGCTGCGCACGCTGGTGAAGGAGGGCGCGCTGGGCACCATCACCCAGGCGCGCATCCACTCCGCCTGCTGGCTGCCCGAGGACCCGACGCCGGACGACTGGCGCCTCGACCCGGAGCAGGCCGGCGGCGGCGCGATGTTCAACCTGGCGCCGCACGGCCTGGACCTGCTGGAGGTGGTGCTGGGCGACGAGTGGGCGTCGCTCATGGCCCTGACGCAGCGGCGCGTGCACGCCTACTCCGTGGACGACGGCGCGGTGCTGGTGGGCCAGCTCAAGAGCGGCGCGCTGGGCGTGTTGCAGGTGGCCTACAACTGCCCGGACACCTACCCCCGGCGCACGCTGGAGCTCATCGGCACGAAGGCGCGCGCGCTGGTGTCCAGGACGCCCGGCGTCCCCCTGTTCCTCACCGACGCGAGGACGGGCCAGGAGACGCGGATCATCCTCCCGCCAGAGGAGGACAGCAGCCCCTGCCTCCACCAGATGGAGGCCTTCTCCGCGTGCGTGCTGGAGGGCCGTCCGCAGCCCTACGCGCCGGAGCGCGACGTGCGGCTCATGGGGCTGCTGACGCAGGCGACGCGGGGCGGGAGGGCGTTTCCGCCATGCCACTGACCCGCTACGCCTGCACCCACTGCGGCACGTGGCAGCCGGGCTTCCCGCGTGGGCAGCCCACGAACTGCCCCACCTGCCTGGACGCGCGCAACGCGCTGCCGCGCGACGGCTGGGACTTCCAGACGGCGGGCCAGGTGTCGGAGCGGCTCAGCACGCGCTGGGAGGAGACGCTGCCCGGCATCTGGGGCTTCACCTGCACGCCGCCCTTCGGCATGGGCTCCACGGGGTGGCTCCTGCGCAGGCCCGAAGGCAACGTGGGCTTCGAGGGCGCGCCCTGGTACTCGCGGTCCGCGCTGGAGTTCATCGAGGTGCAGGGCGGCCTCCCCGTGCTGTCCGCGTCGCACCCGCACGGCTTCGGGGCGCTGTGGCAGCTGCAGGAGCACTTCGACCCGCTGCTCGTGCTGCACCGGGACGCGGTGCCCTACAGCAAGGCCTTCCAGGTGCGCTGGCCGGTGGATGACGAGCACGCGCTGGCGCCGGACCTGACGCTGCACTGCGTGGGGGGCCACTACGAAGGCCAGACGGTGCTGTACGACGCGCGGACCCGCTCGCTGTTCTGCGGGGACGCGCTGAAGGTGGACCTGGACGCGCGGGGCAGGCCCACGGCGCTGTCGTGCCACAAGGGCCTCCACGCCGCGATCCCGCTGAGCCACGGCGAGCTGCGCCGCTACCGCGCGGTGCTCAAGCGGCTCCCGTTCGAGAACGTCTTCACCTCGTTCGAGTTCGCGCGCGGTGTCACCCGCGAGCACGCGCTGGCGCTGTTCGACCGGCTGCTCGCGGGCATGCCGCACACCCGCCCCCTTCCCCTGGAGGAGCTGTCATGAGCATTGCCCGAGCCCTGGATGCCTATCACCGCGCCATGACCACCGGCGCCCTGCAGCTGTTCCGCATCGACGCCATCGACCGGCTGGGGATCCCGGTGGCCTCCGCCAGCCTGCGCCTGGGGAACGAGCCGGGCGCGGTGCTGCACGGCAGCGGCTACGGCCGCACGGACGAGGAGGCGCGGGTGGGGGCGCTGGGCGGGCTGGTGGAGGGGACCTTCTGCGCGCTCGCCATGCATCGCATGCCCCGCGTTCACGGCAGCTACGCGGCGCTGGTGCGCGCGCGAGGCCCCACGGCGGTGGCGGATCCGCTCACGCTGGGGCTGCCCGCGGGCAGCCCGTATCAGCCGGACCTGCCGCTCGTCTGGGTGGAGATGCAGCGGCTGTCCACGGGCGAGCGGGTGCTGGTGCCGGAGGAGTACGTCGCCATCCATCCCGGGCAGCTCCAGGGGCGCGCGCCGCTCATCGCGCCCATCACCCACGGCCTGGGCGCGGGGCTGACGCGGCCCCAGGCGCTGGCGCACGGCCTGCTGGAGCTCATCCAGCGCGACGGCAACGGGCTGATGTCCCACGCCATGGACCAGGGCGTGGCGCTGGACCTGGAGGGTGTGGACCTGCCGCCGGACGTGCGCGAGCTGCTGGAGCGCTACCAGCGCGCGGGCGTGGAGGTGCTGGTGAAGCTGGCCAGCACGGACTTCGGCCTGGTGAACCTGTACGTGGTGGGCCGGGACCCGGGCGCGGGGCAGCGGCCGCTGATGGTGACGGCCTGCGGAGAGGCGGCCGACCCGGACCGGGACCGGGCGCTGCGCAAGGCGCTGCTGGAGTACGCCTGCTCGCGAGCGCGCAAGGTGTTCATGCACGGGCCGCTGAGCGAGGTGGCCCGGGTCGCGCCCCAGGAGTACATGGACCGCTTCGTGCCGCTGGTGGACCTGGAGGCGGAGGAGCCGCGCGCGCTGAACGCGATGGTGGAGTGGGCGCGGTTGCCGGCCTCCGAGCTGCGCGAGCTGACGGCGTGCACGCTGGGGGTCCGTCAGAAGGTGCGCTTCGAGGACCTGTCCCGAGCGCCCGCGCTGGAGGACCCGTCGCTGCGGTGCGACCACGTGGTGCGGCAGCTGCACGCGGCGGGCTTCGACATCCTGGTCGCGGACCTGTCGCCGCCGGGGCGGCAGGTGCACGTGCTGAAGGCGCTGGTGCCGGGCCTGGAGGCGGAGACGATGACGCACAGCCGCCTGGGCGAGCGCAACGTGGCGAGGCTCCTGGAGCGGAGGGATCCGCTGGTGGGCCTGGGAGCGCCGCCGCCAGGAGCGCCGCCGGTGCGGCTGACGCCGGAGGCCGAGCTGCGGCTGGGAGGACCGGTCTGGTTCAACGCGCGGCTGGCGGAGGCGCGCGTGGGGCGGCTGTATGCGCTTTATCGGGAGCCGGGCCGGCACGCGGTGCCAGCGGCGCTCGCGAGCCGCCGCTTCGGGGGACAGTGACCCACGACACGGGGCGCAGCGGGCCGGCGGCGCCGGGCATCAGCCAGCCCGGCCCCGCGGTTTCGTGCGCGAGGGCTGTCTCCCACTACACTGCTCCGAGGGCCGCGAGTGTCTCCCCCGGCCTCGGAGCAGCGATGACGTCGATCTCGGATGAAACCCACCAGCGCATCACGGACCTCTGCGCCCGGGGAGACTCCGCCGCGGGCGATGGCGACTTCGAGCAGGCCCTGAACCACTTCAAGGCCGCCCTCGCCCTGCTCCCCGAGCCGACCCACGACCACCCGCAGAACACCTGGGTGCGCGCCGCCATCGGCGACATGTACTTCCAGCTCGAACGCTTCGAGGAGTGCCGCGAGCACTTCCGCGAGGCCGTCCGCTCGCCGGGCGGGCTCGGCAATCCCTTCATCCACCTGCGGCTCGGCCAGTGCGCCTTCGAGCTGGGAGACGAGGCCCGCGCGGCCGACGAGCTGGCCCGCGCGTACATGGGAGGAGACGAGGAGATCTTCGAAGGCGACGACGCGAAGTACCTGGAGTTCATCCAGTCGCGTCTGCGGCCCCCCGAGGACGCCTGAGCATGCGTGCGGCACCAGCGGCCAGCGGAGGGCCGCCAGCGGCTCGGAGGCCTCCTCCGGGCGTGACGCCGGCCCCTCCGGCGCGGCGGCGGCGTCGCGCCCGGGTGGCCGGCACGGGATACTCCCCCGCTAGGCCCCGAAGCCGCCCAGCGCCGTGCGGCTGAAGCTGGCCGCGCCCTGGCTGACGCGCACCGCGGACTGGCTGAACACCTGGAACGCGGCGCGGATCTCCTGGGCGCTCTGCCCCGGCGTGAGAATCCAGCGGTCCGCGATGCCCATCTCCTGGAACACGCGCCGGAAGTCCGTCACCCCGTCGTCGATGCCCATCGCCGCGACGATGTGGTTCTCCACCCGGTGCAGGTCCTTCACCAGCGCCGCCACGTCCTGCGCCCGCGCCTTCTGGGAGGCCTGATCCGCGCCATCCGTGATGAGCAGCGTCACCGTGCGCACCGGCACCCCGTTGCCGCTGAACTCCTGCGCCTTCGCCAGCACCGTGCCCAGCAGCACCACCGCCTGATCGTACAGCGGCGTCCCGTTGTCCGCCGAGTAGTTCTTGGAGTGCATCCGCACCACGTCCTCCAGCGGCCGGAAGGGATTGAGCACGTGGCCATTCAGGTAGCGCGTGTGGAACAGCACACCGTCCTTCTGCTGGCTCGCCAGCAGCGCATCCAGCACCAGGTTGTGCCCGTCGCACACCGTCTTCTCGTGCCCCGAGTGCGCGATGCTCCCGGAGTCATCCGGCATCACCGTCACCAGCACCACCTCGCTCGCCTGCACGTCGTCCACGTGGATGCCCAGGCCCGCCTGGATCTGCGCGCCCAGGTCCACCACCGTGAGCGTCTGAAGCGCCGCGGCGCTCAGCACGCCCTCCGCGTGCGCGTCCTCGAAGAGCTTCGTGACACCCGTCCCGTTCGCCTTGCTCATGTCCGTGTCTCCCTTCGTGTGAGTGCCCAGGTCAGACGTCACGCCAGGTGCAGGTCCGGCCAGCTCGCGAGCGGCTCCGTCGACTTCACCAGGTGCATGCCCGCGTCCGCGAAGCGCTTGAGCGCCGCGTCCGCCTGCGGCGTGAAGTCCGCCGCGAAGCCGCCCTTGCCGTCCGGCACCGTCACCGACGACATGCAGTCCGTCAGCAGGTACACCTTGCGAGCCAGCGCCGCGTCCTGCGCGACGATCTCTCCCAGCAGGTCGTCGATGCTGCTCTTCACGCAGTGGCTGGCGGCCTGGCCGCCAATCACCACCGCGTCCGAGGTGAGCAGCGTCTTCAGGAACTGCGTGTTGCGCTGCGCGAGCGGCTGGCCGTCATGCCGCATCAGCACCTCCGGCCGCAGCACCGAGTAGTTCTCCGTCAGCGGGTTGCCGCCCTTCACCTCCACCCACGACTGCACGCCGCGCGCATACGAGTGGAACAGCCGCGCCTCCTGCACCACGCCCGACAGCGCGTGCCCGTCGCTGCCCAGCAGGCAGTGCGGCGGCCACAGGTAGAGGGTGTACTTCCCCGCGCGCTCCAGCTCCTCGCAGTAGAACTTCACCTGCTTGAGCAGCCACGGGTAGTTGCCGCCGCACAGCCACTTCGCCACCGCCGGGTTCGGCCTCGCCTGGCCGCGCTCGAGCTGCTCGCGAGTCACCTCGCGGTACGGCTGGAGCGGCTGGTCGTCCTGGTCCACCCAGAAGGACGGGAAGAAGATCTGGTAGGCGAAGTGCGTGTCCAGCGTCGCGGTGACGTTCGTCAGCGTCCCCAGGTTCCGGTAGATGAACTCCGCGATGCGGCGGTTGTCGTCGATGGCGCCCCGCCCGCTGCGCCCCGCCACGTACAGCGAGCCATCCGGGAGGCAGAAGTCCTTCTGCACGTCGATGAGCAGCAGGTGCAGGTTGAAGCGGTCCGTGGCCGCCGCCGTCACGCCCTGCGCCGCCTTCCACGCTCCGGCGTCGCGCTGGAGCTTCCCGGCGTTCGGGCCGTAGCCGTACTCCGCCGCGTGGTTGGAGTCGTAGAACCCGGGCAGCGGCAGTTCCTTCGCGGTCGTCTTCGTCATGTCCAGCCCCCTGTCTGTGTTTCAGTTCATCCGCAACACGGTGAGGTCCTGAGGCCCCACCACCGTCAAGCCCTCGCGCGACAGCAGCAGCCCGCAGCCCGCGTCCACGAACGGCTCCGCGTCCGGGAACTCGCGCGCCGCCTCCAGCCGGCCCTGCCGGTGCTCCACGCGCACGAGCCCCGCGTCCGTGGCGCAGAAGAGCGCGCCCCCCACGGCGCACTTCCCGCGCAGCGTCCCCAGCCACGAACCGTCCCCCGCGTCGGCCCGGGCGCTCGCGCGCACCGCGCCGTCCGGCCCCAGCAGCACCGCGTGGTGCACCGTGCGTCCGCCGGCCTCCTCCGCGAGCAGCAGCCACACGGTGTCCCCGTCGAACACCGCCTCCGCGTCCAGCAGCTGCCCGGAGGGCCACGGCAGCGCGAGCCCGTCCCGCAGGCCCTTGCGCTCCACGTTGAACAGGAAGGCGCCTCGCAGCCCCGCCGCGCGGTGGAACCCCAGGCCGAACCGGGGGCCCACGAACAGCCGCGTCTGGCCTTGCAGCACGTCGCCCCACCGCTCGGCGCCGTAGGTCCCGTCCCGCCACAGCCCGCCGCCCGCCGCCCAGAACCGGTGTCTGGCATTGGCCGCGAACACCGGCCGCTGGTCGCAGACATCCACGCCCAGGTACTCCGGCCCCTGGCCCGGCGGGAACACCGCCAC
This sequence comes from Pseudomonadota bacterium, assembly GCA_023424585.1. Lineage (GTDB taxonomy): Bacteria > Myxococcota > Myxococcia > Myxococcales > Myxococcaceae > Corallococcus. The sequence goes on along the minus strand of JAFADT010000312.1, from coordinate 1,459 downwards.
GCGCCCCCGCTGTCCCAGCAGCGTCACGTCCCCCTGCACCTCCCAGCGCAGCGACGGGTCCAGGGCGCCGCGCATCACCCTGCGGCCGTCCTCGCGCCGGTACGCGCCGTCCGCGTGGTAGACGAAGCGCACCGTCCCGTCCTCCGCGCTCGCGTGCAGCAGCACGCCCCGGGTCGTGAACTTCCGCTTCGCGGTCACCTGCCCGCGCGCCGCCGACACCGGCGTGGCCGCCACCGTCGCGTGCGGCTGGCACGTGGGGCACGAGGCCCGCGCGTGCTCCAGGCCGCACGACGCGCACGCCGTGAAGCGCAGCCCCTCCAGCACCGGCAGCGGGAAGGCGTCGCGCCGGTCCTCCACGAACACCTGGTGGAACAGGTGCAGCAGCGCGTCCGGCAGCGTGGCCCGGGGCAGCGCGGGCCTGGGGTACTGCACGTCCGGGTGGAGCACCGTGACGCGCTGGAGCAGCCGCCCCACCGCGTTCAGCCGCGCCGCCTGCGCCTTCGGCTTGTGGATGCCGCCCTGCGGCCCCACGCACAGCAGCGACTGCATCACGGTGACGGCGAAGGCATACCAATCACTCTCCACCGTCGCCGGCCGAGCGGGCGTCAGCGCCTGCGCGCCCGCGTCCAGCCGCAGCGGGTCCAGGAACCTCTCCGTGAACACCGGACACAGGAAGGCGCCGAACTGGAAGCTGTCCGCGTCGATGAGGTACGCGTCCGTGCCCACCGTCAGCACGTTCAGGTCGTTGAAGTCCCCCACCACCACGCCCGCCGCGTGCACCGCTCCCAGCACGCGGTGCAGCCCCGCCAGCACCGTCACCGCGTCGGCGGCCTTGCCTCCCGCGCGGCGGAACGCCGGCTCGCTCCAGCGGCGCAGCGGCTCCACGCCGTCCAGCTTGCGCATCGCGTAGCCCAGCACCTCCGCGCCCTTCTTGTCCGTGGCCAGGACCTGCGGCGTCACCACGCGCGCCGGAAGGCCCGTGGGGAACGCGCGCAGCTTGCGCTGGTGCTCCGCGAGCCGGGCCTTCGCCGCGGCCTGCTCGGGCGCGAGGCCCTGGTAGTCCGGGTGCTCGGGCCGCTTGAAGACCTTGAGCGCGCGGCCATCCCCCAGGTCATAGACATCCGCCTCGCCGCCCTTGCCCAGCGCCCGCTGCGGCTCCAACCGGACCTTCCTTCCCTCCAGCCAGACGTCCATGGCCTCACGCCCTCCCCATCCGGCGGCGCAGCACCACCAGCGTGGTGTCGTCCGTCAGCAGCCCCGACGTGCGCAGCAGCCGCCGCTCCGCGAAGTCCGCGCGCACCGACTCGCGGTTGAGCTGCGCCAGCCGCCGCCGCACCGCGTCCGGGTTGGTGAAGTACCGGTCGTCCGTCCAGAACCGCGACAGCGGGCCCACCGGCTCGTCGCGCTCCGGCAGCCGCGCCCGCGAGAGGCCCAGCAGGTCCCCCACCCCGTCCGTGCC
>JAFADT010000136.1 GCA_023424585.1 Pseudomonadota bacterium | reverse complement strand
GCGTCGGAGAGCGCGTAGCCCTCCTTCAGGTTCGCCAGCATGGTGATCTGCCGCCGCTGCGACTGACGGTCGATCTGCACCGGGCCCTCGGCGGGGACGATGCGGCCCAGGTTGCGCAGCTCCACCAGCTGCCCGGTGGGGGCGCGCACGGCCAGCTGGCCGAGCGCGTCCGCGGAGGCCAGCGTCTCCGGCGGCAGGCGCAGCTTCACCTCATACGTCTCGCCGCCCTCGCGGTAGTCCAGCACCTTGTCCTGGCCCAGGTAGGCGCGCAGCGTGGCGCCCAGGGACGCGGCCGGCACGCCCAGCGTGGCCGCGCGGTCGCGGTCCACCTGCACGTCGTACTGCGGCTTGCCGGAGCGGTACGTCATGTCCACGTCGGTGAGGCCCGGGTTCTTGAGCATCGCCTGGCGCATCTTCTCCGCGGACTCGGTCAGCTCCTTCCAGTTGTCGCCGCGCAGGTTGAACTGCACCTGCTGCGAGCGCGAGCCGGCGCCCGACACCGCGGCCACGTCCTGCACCGCCACCGTGACGCCCGCGGGCGGCTTGATGGCCTGGCGCAGGTAGGCCTTGAGCTCGCTCTGCTTGAAGGCGCGGTCCTTCACCGGCTTCAGGTTGATGAGCACCTCGCCCTTGTGGACCTCCTCCTGCACGCCGCCACCGGCGGTGGTGAACGTGGAGTCGATGCCCGGCAGGGCGCGCACCTGGGCCGCGAAGGTGTCCAGCTGCGACTGGGTCTGCTGGATGGTGGACCCGATGGGCAGCTCCACCGTCAGCTTGATGTTGCCGTTGTCCTGCTCCGGGATGAACGTGAACTTGAGGAAGCGGGCCAGGCCGAAGGTCGCGAAGAGCACCACCACCGCGACGATCATCGTGAGGGCGCGGTGGCGGAGGATGCCACCCAGGATCTTCCGGTAGCCGCTCTCCATGCCCACCAGCACCTTCTCCACGGCCGCGGAGATGCCCGTCGGGTGCCCGTGCTCACGCAGCAGGCGCGAGGACAGCATCGGCGTGAGCGTCATGGACACCACGTAGGAGATGAGCGTGGCCACCGCCACCGTGACGCCGAACTGGTAGAAGAACTTGCCGATCATGCCGTCCATGAAGGCCACCGGGATGAACACCGCCACGATGGCCAGCGTCACCGCGAGCACCGCGAGGGCAATCTGTCCGGCGCCCTCCAGCGCGGCCTGCATGGGCGAGGCGCCCTCTTCCATGTGACGGACGATGTTCTCGATGACCACGATGGCGTCGTCGATGAGCAGACCGATGGACAGGGTCAGCGCCAGCATCGTGATCATGTTGAAGGTGAAGCCCAGCGCCGCCATCACCGCGAACGTGCCGATGACGGACACCGGCAGCGCGATGGCCGCCACGATGGTGGAGCGCAGGTTGCGCAGGAACACCAGCACGATGAGGACCGCGAGCACGCCGCCCAGGATGAGGTCCTCCTGCACGGCGTGGATGGACGAGCGGATGAACCGCGCGTTGTCCGTCACCGTCTCCACCTTGATGCCCGCGGGCAGCGTCTTGTTGATGTCCGCGAGCGACTCCTGCACCAGGTCCGCCACCTGCACCGTGTTGGAGCCGGACTGCTTGCGCACCACGAGCGCCACCGCGCTGCGATCGCCGCTCTTCGCGCCCGAGCGCTGCTCGGCGGGGCCGTCCACCACCTCCGCGACGTCGCGCACGCGCACCGGCGCGCCGGCCGTGCTGGTGATGATGATGTTGCGGATGTCCTCCACGCTCTTCGCCTCGGAGGTCAGGCGCACCACGCGCTCACGGCCGCTGTCCATGCTGCGGCCGCCGGGGACGTCCAGGCTCTGGGCCTTGAGCGCCTGGCTGACGTCGCTGATGGCCAGGCCGAAGCCGCGCAGCCGCTGCGGGTCCACCACGAGCTGGATCTCCCGCTCACGGCCACCGACGATGTCGATGCTGCCCACGCCCGGGTTGCGCTGGAGCGCCGGCTTCACGACGTCGTCCGCGACGCGCGTCAGCTCCTCCACCGGCAGGGGGCCCGCGAGCGCCAGCGTGATGATGGGGGCGGCGCCGATGTCGAACTTCTCGACGACGGGCGTCTCCACCTCATCCGGCAGCTTGCTCAGCGTGGCCTGGACGCGGTCGCGCACGTCCTGCGCCGCGATGTCCACCTTGGTGGACAGCTTGAACTGCACGACGATCTGCGAAACGCTCTCCAGGTTGATGGACTTGAGCACGTCCACGCCGTTGAGCGTGTTGAGCGCCTCCTCCAGCGGGTCGGAGACGTTCTTCTCCATCGTCTCCGGGTCCGCGCCCGGGAGGACGGTCGTCACGGTGACGACGGGGAAGTCGACGTCGGGGAACTGATCCACGCCGATCTTCGGATAGGCGAACAGGCCGAACACCACCACCGCCAGCATCAGCATGGCGGTGAAGATGGGCCGTGAAATGAAGGTCTTGAGCATTCAGATACCCAGGGAAGAAGAGGGGAGGAGGGGGCGCTACTGCGCGACGCGCACGGCGGTCCCGTCCTTGACGTCCAGCGAGGCGTCGGCGAGCACGCGCTCCTCCGCCGTCAGGCCCTGCAGCACCTTCACGTAGCCCGGCAGCACGCGCTGCACGCGCACGTCGCGCTTGCGCACGGTGCCGTCCTGCACCACCCACACGAAGCCGTCCTGGCCCCGGGCGCTGACCGCCTGCGCCGGCAGGAACAGGCCGTTGCCCGCGTCGCCCGCGGCCTTGGAGAAGTCCATCTCCACCAGCGCGCCGGGGCGCAGCGGGTGCTCCGTCGTGCCCGTCACGTCCGCGAGCACCTCCACCGTGCGGCTCTGCGCGTCGATGACGGCGCCCACGTTGGCCACCTTCGCCTCGAAGCGCATGCCGCTGGGGTTCACCGTGCCCGGCGTCACGATGCCCGGCGTCACGTTGTCGATGACGGACTCCGGCACCATCATCCGGACCTCCAGCCCGTCCGTGTCCACGATGCTGAACACCGGGGTGGAGGGCGTCATCGCCACGGAGTCACCCACGTTCTTGTTGCGCGCGGTGATGATGCCGTTGAAGGGCGCCACGATGGAGTGGTCCCGCAGGTTCTCCACCGCCAGCCGGTAGGCCGCGCTGGCCTGGGCCGCCTGGGCCGCGGCCTGCTTCTGGGCGATCTCCGCCTGCTCCAGCGCGTTGGCCGCGACGCCGCCGGACTCGGCCACCTTGCGCGTGCGCTCCAGGTTGCTGGTGGCCAGCTGCAGCGCGGCGTCCGCCATGTCCTTGGCCGCCTTCGCCTGGTCCACCGCGATGGCCACGTTGGACGTGTCCAGCTGCGCCAGCACGTCGCCCTTCTTCACCTTGTCGCCCACCCGGACGTTCACCTTCGCCAGGGTGCCGGTGGCCTGGGGACCCAGCACCGCCTCCTGCTTGGAGCGGACCTGGCCCGTGACCCGCGTCACGTTCTGCTCCAGCTCCGTGGCCGGGGTGATGGCCTTGACGCCCAGCGCGTTGGAACCCTCCGCCTGCGTCGGAAGCTGCGCCTTCTCCGCGCCCGCCTTCGAGCACCCCGCCGTCGACACCGCCACGGCCACCACGGCAGCCAAGATTCGCTGATTCACGCGTCCGAACTCCTGCCGGTTCGCCGGCGGGACACCCGCCCTGGCACCTGCTCCGGCTAATTCTTTGTGGGCTAGAAATTACCGACACTCGATTATCTGTCAAGAGGATACTCCGGAGTGCGGACTATCCACTCTCCAGTCATCCCGCGGGGTTGGCCGCTCGCTGTGCAGGGCTTCAGACTTCTTCACAACCCCTTCACTGCGCGCTGCGTCACCGGAAAGAGCGGGTGCCGGGCGGGGTGTGGGGACGCGGCGCGTCGCTTGTGGCTGACGGCGGGCGCCTGTTATTGACTCGCGAATCAACCCACAGCGGGACAACCCCCGAGGACTCGCGATGCTCAACCCGTTCACCGAGGAGCACGAGGCGTTTCGCAGGTCGGTGCGCGCCTTCGTGGAGAAGGAGATGGCGCCCTACGGTCTGGAGTGGGACCGGGCGGGCATCTTCCCGCGCGAGCTGTTCAAGAAGTGCGGCGAGCTGGGCTTCCTGGGCATCAACCACGACCCGAAGTTCGGCGGCAGCGGCCTGGACTACTGGTACGTGACGGCGTTCGCGGAGGAGCTGTCGCGCAGCCGCAACGCGGGCGTGAACATGGCGCTCCTGGTGCAGAGCCAGATGGCCACGCCCATCATCAACGAAATCGGCACGGACGAGCAGAAGCGCGAGTTCCTGGAGCCCGCGCTCAAGGGCGACCGCATCGCGGCGCTGGGCGTGAGCGAGCCGGGGTGCGGCTCCGACGTGGCGAGCATCAAGACGACGGCGCGCCGGGACGGTGACGACTACGTCATCAACGGCTCCAAGATGTGGATCACCAACGGCACGCGCGCGGACTTCATCACGCTGGCGGTGCGCACGGGGGAGCAGGGCTACGGCGGCATCTCGCTGGTGACGTTCCCCACGGACGTGAAGGGGTTTGGCGTCTCCAAGAAGCTGGACAAGGTGGGCAACCTGTCCTCGGACACGGCCATCCTCTACTTCGAGGACTGTCGCATCCCCGCGCGCTACGTCCTGGGCGAGGAGAACCAGGGCTTCTACCACATCATGACCAACTTCCAGGGCGAGCGCCTGGTGGGGGCCATCACCACGGTGGGGGGCATGGACCGGATGCTGGAGGACGCCATCCAGTACGGCAACGAGCGCGAGGCGTTCGGCCGGCCGCTGATCAAGTTCCAGGTGTGGCGCCACAAGTTCGTGGAGCACCTGGCGGCGGTGGAGGCGGCGCGGCGGCTCACGTACTTCGCGGTGGACCTCTACGACCGGAAGCAGGACCCGGTGAAGGAGATCTCCATGGCGAAGCTCTTCGCCGGAGACCTGGCCCAGCGCGTGGCCTACGACTGCCAGCAGTTCTTCGGCGGCATGGGCTACATCGAGGAGACGCCCATCGCGCGGATGTGGCGCGACGTGCGGCTCATCACCATCGGCGGCGGCACCTCCGAGGTGATGAAGGAGATCATCTCCAAGCTGTATGGCTTCTAGCTACTTGCGGCCGAAGAGGGCCTCGGCGGCGCTGAGCAGCGCGTCGCGCGAGGCCTTCTCGTGCAGGCCGCCTTCACCCAACTGGAAGAGCTCGCAGAAGTTGGCTTCGTCCTTGTCGCGGGGCACCTCCGCGAAGGGCTCCTTGCAGGCCTTGGCCACGGACTCGTCGAAGTGCCGGCAGTTGCGGCACGAGCGCAGGTCCTCCTCGCAGCCGGGACACGTGTCGCGCCGGCCCACCTGGTTGGCGATGATGTCGAGCGTGCGTCCGC
>JAFADT010000113.1 GCA_023424585.1 Pseudomonadota bacterium | reverse complement strand
GCGGACGCCACCACGGCGTCCGCCTCGATCTCCACCAGCATCCGCGGGTCGATGAGCGCCCGCACCTCCACCATGGAGGTGGCGGGGCGGATGGCCGCGAACACCTCGCCGTGGGCGCGGCCCACCTCCACCCAGCGGGAGATGTCGGTGACGTACATGCGCGTGCGCACCACGTCCTCCAGCCGGGCCCCCACCGCCTCCAGGGCGGCGCGGAGGTTGGCCAGCGCCTGGGCCGCCTGCCGGTACGCGTCCCCCTCCCCCACGAGCTGGCCGTCCGGGCCCGTGGCGGTGGTGCCGGAGACGGCCACGAAGGGGCCCGCGCGCACGGCCCGCGAGTAGCCCACCCGGGGCTCCCAGGGGGTGCCGGTGGCATGGAGGATGCGCTGCATGGCGGGGCTCCGGTGGGGGCCTGGGGGAGGGCTGCCCCGGCGGGCCGGAGCCCGGCCGGACCTCCGGGCGCTGCTTGCGAAGCTGCAAGGAACGACCGCCCGTGATAGTTGGCCTCGGATCATGGCCAACGAGCTCGAGAGGGAGGTCGCCCGGCGACGGACCTTCGCCATCATCTCCCACCCCGACGCGGGAAAGACAACCCTGACGGAGAAGCTGCTGCTCTACGGCGGCGCCATCCACCTGGCCGGCAGCGTGAAGGCCAAGCGGGCGCGGCGCCACGCGACCAGCGACTGGATGGAGCTGGAGAAGGAGCGCGGCATCTCCGTCACCTCGTCCGTGCTCCAGTTCAGCTACCGCGACCACGCGGTGAACCTGCTGGACACCCCGGGCCACCAGGACTTCTCCGAGGACACCTACCGCACGCTGTCCGCGGCGGACGCGGCGGTGATGCTCATCGACGCGGCGAAGGGCGTGGAGCCCCAGACGAAGAAGCTCTTCAAGGTGTGCCGCATGCGCGGCATCCCCATCTTCACCTTCGTCAACAAGCTGGACCGCTTCGGCCGCGAGCCGCTGGACCTGATGAACGAGCTGGAGCAGGTGCTGGGCATCCGCTCGTACCCGATGAACTGGCCCATTGGCATGGGGCCGGAGTTCCGGGGCGTCTACGACCGGCAGGCGCGCGTGGTGCACGTGTTCTCCACGGAGGGCTCGCACGGCGAGTCGGAGGTGTCGGAGCGCTCGGTGTCCATCGACTCGCCCGAGATCAAGACGGTGCTCACCGACGCCGAGCTGGCGAAGCTCCACGAGGACATCGAGCTGTTGGACATCGGCGGGGACCAGTTCACGCGCGAGAAGTCGGACGCGGGGCAGCTGTCGCCCATGTTCTTCGGCAGCGCGATGACCAACTTCGGCGTGCGCCCCTTCCTGGACGCGTTCCTGGACCTGGCGCCCGCGCCCACGTCGCGCCCCACCACGCAGGGCCCGCGCGAGCCGACGAACCCGAAGTTCGCGGGCTTCGTCTTCAAGATCCAGGCGAACATGGACCCCTCGCACCGCGACCGCATCGCGTTCATGCGCGTGGTGTCCGGCCGCTACGTGAAGGGCATGAGCGCCTTCCACTCGCGGCTGGGCAAGGAGGTGCGGCTCGCCAAGCCCAGCCAGTTCATGGCCGCCGAGCGCACCTCCATCGAGGACGCGTGGCCGGGAGACGTCATCGGCCTGTTCGACCCGGGGCAGTACCGCATCGGCGACTCGCTGGCGGAGGGGGCGCAGGACGTGGTGTTCGAGGGCGTGCCGCGCTTCAGCCCGGAGTTCTTCGCGGTGGTGCGCTCCAAGGACCCCCTGCGCCGCAAGCAGATGGAGAAGGGCCTGGAGCAGCTGTCGGAAGAGGGCACGGTGCAGATCTTCCAGCAGCTCGCCATGGGCATGAAGGACCCCATCGTCGGCGTGGTGGGCGCCCTCCAGTTCGAGGTGCTCCAGTACCGCCTGGAGCATGAGTACGGCGCGAAGATCGCCCTGGACCGGCTGCCCTTCAGCCACGCCCGCTGGGTGGTGGGCGCGAGCTTCGACCCCAAGTCGTTCGACTGGGAAGGCAACCGTCAGACGGTGCAGGACCGCGACGGGCTGCCCCTGGTGCTCTTCCGCGACGACTGGGCGCTCCAGCACGCCGAGGAGAAGCACCCGGAGCTGAAGTTCGTCTCCGAGGCGCCGCTCCTGCGCCAGTCCGCGCCGGCCGCGACCGGCAGCTGACGGTGAGACCGGCACATGGCCTCCGTCAATGACCCGAGTCCCCTGGGGGGGGAGACGCAGGCCGGCCCTCCCATGCCCGTGGCGCCCCCTCCCGAGGGCACGCCGCCCGAGCCCCGCGCGCGCCGGGCTCCCAGCGCCTGGCTGAAGTGGATCGCGCTGGGCCTGACGCTCGCGCTCTGGCCCGCGTTCAAGCTCGCGCTGGGGCCCCAGAGCGAGCTGCGCGTGCGCTTCGCGAAGGTGGGCTGGGGCCTCACGGGGCAGGTCACCACCTCCAGCCGGGGCGGCCCGCCCGAGTCCCGGCCCCTCACCGAGGAGGACCTGACGCAGGTGCTGGAGGACGGCATCCCGGAGGGCCTCCAGGAGGTGCGCATCCCGCTGCCGCGCGACTCGCGGCGCGCGGAGCTGACGCTGTGGAAGATGGAGGACCGCCCCATCCTCGAGGTGACGTGGGTGCCGCTGCGCGGGAGCGTGTTGAGCGGGCCTGGGGTGCGGCCGCTGCCCTTCGAGGACGCATTGAACCCGGACGGCTCGCGCACCGTGCGCGTGGACCGGCTGCGGCCGGGGCCCTGGAACGTGGACACCGCGGACCTGCTCTTCGGCGGGGTGACGTGGGCGCTGGCCTGGCTGCTCCTGGCGGCGCGCTGGGGGGAGGGGAGGGCGGCGGCCTTCGCGAGGCGCCAGGGCCGCTGGGCCCGCTACGCGGTGGCTCCGCTCGTGGCCTGGTCGCTGTGGTGGCTGGCGTTCTTCCCGGGGATCCTCTCCTACGACCCGCTGATCCAATGGCTCCAGCTGCGCACGGGGCAGTTCGAGGACTGGCATCCCGTGTTCCACACGGCCTACCTGTGGCTCATCGGCGGGCCGTTCGGCTCGCTGGCGGCGGTGGGGCTGGCGCAGGCGGCGCTGTTCGCGGCGCTGCTGGGCAAGGCGCTGGAGGAGCTGGAGCAGTGGCGGGTGCCCGCGTGGGCGCGGTGGGCCGTGGTCGCCTGGGCCTCGCTGTCCCCCGCGGTGAGCACCAACGTCATCGCGGCGTGGAAGGACGCGCCGTTCACGGCGGCGTGCCTGGGCACCGTCTGGGTGCTGCTGCGCACGGAGCGCCGGGGGCGGCTGGACCGCGCGAGCGCCGTGGCGCTGGGCGTGTTCCTGCTGTGCATCACGCTGCTGCGGCACAACGGGGTGGTGCTCAGCGTGCCCCTGCTGGCCACCTGCGCGTGGCGCTACTCGAAGGACCGCGCGCGCTGGACGGCGGCGCTGGTGGTCGTGGGCGGCGTGCTGCTGGTGCGCGGGCCGCTGTACTCCGCGGCGAACGTGGCGCCGCCGCCCCCGGAGCTCACGCAGGTGCTCCTCCTCCACCGGCTGGGCGCGGTCGCGAACGCGCCGGACCTGACGCCCGAGGAGGCCCGCGTGCTGTCCAGCCTGATGCCGCTGGAGGAGTGGCGCGCCCGCTATCACTGCGACTCCGTGGCCGGCATCGTCTTCGGCTCGCCGCTGGACCGGCCGGGGCTCAAGGGCCGGGCGCTGGAGCTGCTGGGGCTGCTCTGGGACCACGCGAAGCGCCACCCCGAGGCGATGCTGAGGCACCAGCTCTGCGTGACGCGCTACGCGTGGGACCCGGTCCTGTCGACGCTCTACATCGGGCCGTTCAACGGCAAGGGCAACACGGTGGACCCCAACGGCGTGGGCGTGAAGCCCCACTCCTGGCTGCCGGGGCTGCGGCCCCTCCTGGAGGACTTCGCCGTGGGCACCTACGCGCAGGTGGGCTGGCCCCGCGCCACCTTCTGGCAGCCGGCCCCGTCGGTGTACCTCTGCCTCGCGGCGTGGCTCGCGCTGGCCTGGCGGAGGCGCGGGCTGGCCGCGCTGATCATCTTCCAGGCCGTCGGCCTCAACCACCTGGCGTGGCTGCTCCTGTCCCCCAACCCGGACCTGCGCTTCCTCTTTCCCACGGTGCTGGCGGCCCCGCTGCTGCTGGCGTTCGCCCTGGCGCCGGGGTGTGGGGCGCCCGGGACCCATCAGGTAGACAGCTCGAATGTCGCGACATGACTCCGCGCCCGGGGGGGCGCACGGTGGTGGTTCCTGGAAGCTCGCGGCCCTGGCCCTGGTGGCGGCGCTCGCGCTCTGGCCGCTGTTCAAGTACCAGGCGGGGCCGGACACGGAGCTGCGCCTGCGCTTCCAGGCGGTCTCCGGGCCGCTGACGGGCCGCGTGTCCTTCCAGCGCGACGGCCACACCCCGCAGCAGCGCGACCTGACGCCCGCGGACCTGCTCCAGGTGCAGGGGGAGGACCTCCCGGAGGGGATGCAGGAGCTGCGCATCACGCTGCCCCGGCGCACGCGCGCCGCGGAGGTGGTGCTCCAGGGCCTGGCGGACCGGCCCGTCGCGCGGGTGACGTGGGTGTCCATGCGCTCGCCCCCGCTCTTCGGCGACGCGCGGCCGGAGCAGGCCTTCGAGCAGCGGCTGGAGGGCGACGCGCGCCACGTCGTGGTGCCCCGGCTGGCGCCCGGCCTCTGGAACCTGGAGCGCGTGGACGTCTACGCGGTGCTCCTGGCGTGGGGCTTCCTGTGGCTCGTGCTGGAGGCGCGCTGGGGGCAGGGGCGCGCCGCGGCCTTCGCGAGGCGGCAGGCGGGCTGGGCGAAGTACGCGACTCCCCCGGCGCTGACGTGGGGGCTCCTGTGGGCGCTGTTCTTCCCGGGGCTCGTGTCCTTCGACCCGCTGGCCCAGTGGGAGCAGCTGCTGGACGGCAGGTACGTGGACTGGCACCCGGCGTTCTCCACCTGGTGGATGGGCGTGATGGCGGCGCCCTCGGGGTCGCTGGGCGGCGTGGCCGGCCTCCAGCTCCTCCTGTTCGCGGTGGTGGTGGGCAAGGGGGTGGAGGAGCTGGGCCACTGGCGGGTGCCGGCCTGGGCGCGCTGGGGCGTGGTCGCGTGGGTGGCGCTGGCGCCCGCGGTGGCCATCAACGTCATCGCGGTGTGGAAGGACGCCCCCTTCACGCTGATGTGCCTGCTGTCCGTGCTGCTCCTGCTGCGCGCGGAGCGCACCGGGAGCCTGGGCCGGGGCGGCGCGGTGGCGCTGGGGCTGTGCGTGGCGGCGCTGTGCCTGCTGCGGCACAACGGCCCCGTTGTGGGCGGGCCCCTGCTGGTGGCGGCCCTGTGGCGCTACCGGGTGAAGCGCGAGCGCCTGCTGCTGGCGGTGACCGCCGTGGCCGCCGTGTTCCTCGTCCGCGTGCCGATGTACGCGGTGATGAAGGTGAAGCCCGCGGCCTCGATGCTGCACCAGGTCTTCGCCATCCACCGGCTGGGGGCCGCGGCCCGCTCCGGCGACCTGCCGCCGGAGGACGTGAAGGTGCTGGAGGAGTTCATGCCCCTGGAGGAGTGGCGCGGCCGCTACGCCTGCGAGGCCGTGGGGCCCCTCATCTTCGGCTCCCCGATTGGCGCCCACGAGGAGAAGCTGGAGGGGCGTGACGCGGACCTGGGCGGCGTGCTGTGGCGCTTCGCGAAGCGCCACCCCGGGGTGCTCGTGGAGCACCAGCTCTGCGTCAGCCGCTACGTCTGGGCGCCCGCTTCGCTGCTGTACGTAGGGCCCTTCAACTGGGGCGGCAGCACCATCGACCCCAACCGCCTGGGGCTGAAGACGCGCTCCTGGTTGCCGCGCTGGCCGGGCTACTTCGAGGACCTCGTCAGGGCCACGTACTCGGAGCCGGGCTGGCTGCGCGCCATCTTCTGGCAGCCGGCGGTGTCCCTGTACCTGCTGCTCGCGGGCGTGCTCGTGGCGACGTGGCGTCAGCGCTCCCTGACGGCGCTCGGGTGCGCGCAGACCGCGCTCATCAACGCGGCCTCCTGGGTGCTGGTGTCGCCCAACCCGGACCTGCGCTTCCTGTTCCCCACGCTGCTCTTCAGCCCGTTCTTCCTGGCGTTCGCCCTGGCGCCGCGCCGCGCCCGGGCGGGGGTCGCGGCGCAGCCGGGCGCGGACGCTCCGGCGGCGGGGGCCGTCTCCCGGGAGGGAGCGGTCGCCGCCTGAGCCGGGGCTACTTGTGCGGCACCACGGTGCCGCCGCGGAAGGCGGAGTCGCGCAGCACCAGGCCCTCCTTGAAGAGGCGCGCGGCGCGGGCGCCGACGAAGAAGTCCTTCGGGTCGCCCCGGCGGAAGGTCTTCTTCACGAACTCCTCCACCTCCAGGTAGAGG
>JAFADT010000067.1 GCA_023424585.1 Pseudomonadota bacterium | reverse complement strand
AATACGGTAGAATAAGCTTAGGGGGTGAAGCTATGCCGGCGATTAATGAGATTATGGCTAAACGTGACCAAATTCTATCCACAGCAGCTCAATACAAGTTTTTTAATGTGAGGCTATTTGGTTCTGTGCTGAGAGAGGAAGAAAAGACGGAAAGCGATATAGACTTTTTGGTTGAGTGCGGCGAGGATTGTTCTTTATTCGATTTAATCTCCCTTAAATATGATCTTGAAGAAATCCTGGGCAGAAAGATAGATGTGGTCACTCCCGATTCTGTTCATTGGACTTTAAAAGATAAGATTCTCCAGGAGGCCAGGCCTATATGAAAGATGACAAGGTCTATCTTCACAGTATTCTGGAGAGCATTGTAAAGATTGAAACATATACGAACTCAGGAAAAGAAGAATTCATGACATCAGGAATTATCCAGGATGCGGTGATTCGGAATCTTGAAATTATTGGTGAAGCGGCAAAGCGGGTTTCCCAAGGGCTTAAGGAGCAAACGCCTGAAATCCCTTGGAGGCAAATGGCCGGACTTCGTGATGTGTTGATCCACGATTACATGGGCATTAGTTTAAACATTGTATGGAATGTGGTGCAGAATGAGTTGCCGCAGCTCAAACGAAAGATGGTGGAATTCTTGAAATAAGCACTGGATGATTTTGTTCAGTGCTTATTGGCATTTAGGGCTGGGCTATGAGAATGATGCAAACTCAATGCCTGATGGGCGATTATGTTTTAAGGGGAGCAGATAATGATTTATTTTGAAACGCCAAGGTTGATTTTTCGTGACTGGAAGGAACAGGATCTAAAAGGATTCAGAATGATGAATAAGGATTCAAGGGTGATGAGATATTTCCCCAAAACCCTTACAGAGCAGGAAACCGATTCACTCTATGAGATGATTGGCGATGAACTCAGTTTGGGATATGGACTTTATGCTGTGGAAACCAAAGACAATCATGAGTTTATCGGGTTTATAGGCTTTCATAGAGCAACATTTGCGGCGGCATTCACTCCTTGTGTGGAAATAGGATGGCGGCTTAACTATGCGGCATGGGGAAATGGCTATGCTACTGAAGGGGCAAAAGCATGTTTGGACTATGGATTTAATACCTTGGGATTGGATGAAGTCTATAGCTTCACGGCGAAAGTTAATCTTCCATCGGAAAATGTGATGAAGAAGCTTGGTATGAAAAAGGTTATGGAATTTAAACACCCCCATGTTGCAGAGAATAGTCCTCTATCTGAACATGTTCTCTATAGGTGTCAATTGAAAGGTTAGCTCACTAAGGGTAAGTGGGGTTGGCAGCTAGAATGGTGTCCGGCCTGCTGGTATAGGGTAATAAAAGAGACGGAGGCAGGGCGGTTCAAGGAGCGGAAACAACTGTCTTAAAGGTATGTTAGCTTACCTATAAGGGATTGAAACCTTATTTCCAAACCCACTTACCACCAAAGTTGTTCTGGTTGCTAGCTTACCTATGAGGAATTGAAACGGGTAATTATTCACTTATAGGTATTGGTGAGATTGTGCTGATTTATGGAAATTACTGAGAAAGGCTGATTGCTTGTGAAGGAAAGGATTATAGGTGAACTGGCCCAAATTGAGATTGAAAAGCAAGTCAAGATTCTTTATGCGTGTGAATCCGGTAGCCGTGCCTGGGGATTTCCGTCGGTTGATAGTGATTACGATGTTCGTTTTATCTATGTACATCCTGTAGAATGGTATCTATCCATTGCAGATAAACGAGATGTGATCGAAAAAATCGACGGATTGCTGGATCTAAGCGGCTGGGAGCTAAGAAAAGCCTTGAGGCTATTTCGCAAATCAAATCCGGCGCTGTTGGAATGGCTCCAATCACCGGTGGTATACTGGGAAGCGACAGTTATTCCCACCATGATGAAAGAAATGACGGACAAAACCTTTTCCTCGCGTTCGAGTCTATATCACTATCTGAACATGGCGAGGGGAAATTTTAGAGAATACCTTCAAGGAGAATGGGTGAAATCCAAGAAATATTTCTATGTACTGCGGCCTATTTTGGCTTGTATGTGGATAGAGGAGTATCATACGGTTCCTCCTATGGAATTCAAGGTGCTTTTAAACGCTTTGCTGCCTGAAGGGCAGTTGAAGAACGCAATCCAAGACTTGTTGCGGCGAAAGCGGGCAGGGGATGAGTTGACTGCAGAGCCAAGGATTGGAGTGATTAATGATTTTATCAATAGGCAATTGGAACACTTTCAAACTTTGCTGGAAGGTGAAGAGGGTATAGTGCCGGTTGGTGAGCAAGAATTTGATGGTCTGTTCAGGAGGGCTTTGAAGGAGAGTTGGGGGCAGTATCTATAGCGGAGGGTGGAATACCAAAGAATGGGTTACGGGAAAATGCTTATAGAGCATTCTCTTGCTCAAGCGGTTGCACTTAATTTTTTGGCGACAAATAGATTGAAGTATGTGCAGGAATTGGGATTATTTAGTCGAATGAAAACAAGGATAGGCAGAACCTATCCTTGTTTTCATTCCTTATAGGGAGGCTAAGAGACGATAAGAAGAAATACACTTTATATATTTCAATTCCTTTTAGGTAATCTACCTATGAAATTATAATAGGTTAGCATTAAAAAATCAAATTTTTATTTTTATAAGTGAAATACACTTTATATTAACATATTGATTTTTTCTCTTAAATTTGATATGCTTTTCTTGCTTAGAGAAGGAGGAATTAACGGATGGAAAAGAAAAATACTAATCAGATGGCTTTGGTGATTATCAACAATAATCAAGACGAAAGACCTATGCGACCGAAGGGGAAATCCGTTTTCCATATGTTATCTATAGTTCTCAGCCGATGGTTCAAATACTAAAGCAGTAAAAGAAAAAGGCAAGAAGGTGATTCAATGCTGGCCGAATCCATCATCCGCATCGGCCGCCCGATCAAAAACAGCGACATGCCCTGCCGGGAGAAAATCCGGCTGCTGACCGATGTGAGCAGTGAGAACTGCAAGAACTTTTTCCGTCATGTCTTCCTCATTGAAATTGCGGGAAAAGAAACGGGCTTTCAGCTGATAGAGATGGGAAATAAGACTGTAGGAGAGAAAAAAGAAACCTTTAAAGTGGATGAAAGAAGGAATGTGGCCTTTCCGGTATTATTCCCGAATGGAGGGAATCCTCTCCATGCCCAGGGGATTTACCCACTTCCTTGCTATCTGATGTACGATCCTCACATTAAAGCGTTAAAGGATAAAGAGGCTTTCAAAAAGGAATTCTTATTATCCCGCCTGGGCAAAACCTTGTTTTACCGGGACAAAACAGCTAAGGAGAGAGCCGCCTTAGCCGATCGGATCGCTGAATTGCTGGCTTCCAGAGAGGCTGAATTGGTCCGTGAGGAGAAGCAGCTGGGAGTCATGATGATCTTCGACCAGGATCTGCCCATGTTTCATAAACGTAAAGAACGGACAGACAATGCCCATTCCCTGTGGATTGCCGAAAGCCCGCTCACTCCGGGAGCCCACCTCCATTTAGACGGGGAAGAGGTCCTCAAGGGAATCAGCCGGGCTAAGTTTGACGAGGCTGCGGAATTAGGCCGGGAAGAGAAGGCCATATCCACCCTGACCAACCGGCAGGCAGATGAGGTGGTGTCCATTTACAACAAATCCTGGCTTTGGCTGTCCCCCACTTGGGAAGCCCCCCGCTCTATTTATTGGCAGGAAGATCAATGGACCAAAGGCATTAAAGTGGATGAGGAAAGCTATACCGCTTATCTGTACGGTGTCCAATTCCTTAAGGAGATCCAGGTTCCTATAGCCAGTGCCATACTTAAAGAGATGTTTGCCCCTATAACCAATGTAGAGGCTAAAAATATGATGAGCATAGACAGCTTTGAAGCCATTTATGGTATTCCCTTGGTGCTGCCTTTGCTGGATGGGGACTCCCGGCAGTCGTTTGCCAAATATCGCAAGCTGCTGAAAAAGAGCAGTGAAAAGCAAAGGGACGGGGATCTGCAGCTAAAAGTGCTGGCAGGCATTGACAGGATAGTTCCGGAAATGGAAGATGATCATCGCCTCACCCTTCTTTATTACTCAGGAGATCTCTCCCGGGGTAATATGCATATCCGGGCAGTGATTGAGGATGTGATTCCCAGTGTGGCCGGCCGGGTGGAAAAACTAGTGAACCGGCTCAATACCGGGGAGACGGCCAGGATTCAGGAAGCCTTAGGGATGAAGGAACAGCCTGTGTACCGCGCCCAGAGCCTGCCTGCCCTGCTGGCCAATGCTTATGGCCCCGGCTATGTGTGGGAGAGCCTGCGGGGAGTTCTTCACAAAGAACCACTGAGGCTGGAGCGGCTGTACAGGGCCACCGCCCGGAAGCTGAACGAGGCGGCCAATAAGGAAGAGCGGGGGCAAATGCTTCAGGAGCTGGTCTTCCATTACAGCTTTCTCTATTTCTTCAAGCACTATCATGAGCAGATCATAGGCATAGAAAAGGGAGTGAAATCATTGGCGGATTGGGATGAATTCAAAACCCTCTACGGTCAGGGCAAACTGGAGCCAGGCCATTTGGGGGAGGCAGAGCAGTTAGGGTTTGCGGCAGGTCTATTGTTGAAGCAGTTTGCCAACTCCTATTACCAAAAGACGGGCAAGGATTTTATTAAACAGCGGGTGATGAAATTTGGCAGCAAACTGACGCCGGAAATGGTCTGGAAGAATGGGTTGCTGCGCTGTGAGGAATTGGCTCAGCAATGGTCCATGAACCTGGGGAGCAATTTCCGCCCCGTGCTGGCCCAGACCCTGCTGGGCTTCCTGGCCAAAGAGCAGGAGCTGATCCGGGAAAAAGACATTTTCATGACCGCTTTTTGGTCCGGTTATCTCCTTTATAAGAAAAACGATGAGGACAGTATCAGCGCTGATCAGGACAAGGCGGAAGCAGAAGGAAAGGATGGGGGAGAAGAGCATGAAAAGCGGTGAGATCTTATTTGTCAAAGCGGTGAAGGATGGGATTCCTAACCGGGACCCTTTAAATGACAGTGATGCCAGGCGGTTGTTTCCCGAGGAGGATGGGCGGATCTCCTTAAGTGATGTAAGCATTAAGCGGGATGTGCGGGATTTCGTGATCGATCTGGAAGAGGATGGAGGCAAGGAGCAAAAAAACCACATCTTTGTTCAGGAAAAGGTCAATGACAAAGGGAAGCTGCTCGGACGGGGCAGCCTGGCGGAAGGAATCGCCAAAAGGGTGGGCAAAGAGAAAAAAGCCAAAGAAGATATGAAGAGCGTCCTCATCGAGCATTGCTTTGATGTACGCACCTTTGGTATCGTCTATTCGGTGAAGCCTAAATTCAATCTGACCGGACCGGTTCAATTCGGCTGGGCCCATTCCCTTCATCCTGTGGATACCCAATATGTGCAGGGAACGGTGGTCATGCCCAGTACTGATTCCACTGCAGAGGGAGAAGGAAAGACCCAGGGGACCATCTGGACCAGCTATACGGTGCCTTTTGCTGTGTTTGTCATGCCGGCAGTGATCAATGCCAAGGCAGCACAGCACTCAGGGATGACCCCGGAGGACCAGGAATTGTTGCTCCGGGCTCTTTGGCAGGGCACTCAGCACCGTCAGGCCAGAGGCAGAGGACAGCAGCAGCCTTTGATATTAATCCATATAGAATACAGCGATCCCTTCTACCGGATAGGGTATCTGGAGGATCTGATCACTATGTCTCCCGGTGCCGAGGCCTGGAAAGCAAGCGGAAAGCAGCCCTCCTCCCTGCAGGATGTCTCCTTTGATTTGACCCGGCTTTTGGCGGCTGTGGCTGAGCGGCAGGGGCGGATAGCCCGCTGCCGGATTTGGGTTCATCCCGGAGTGACCATCATCGGCGATATTGGAACCTGGCGTCAGCCCTTGTGGTGAGGACCGCTGTGAAAGACAGGAGAGTAGAAGGAGCAAGTTATGAAAGGATTGGCATTTGATGTCCTGGGTACAGTAGGTCATTTCCGCCGTCCCGATACCACGGCGACCCAGATGACCTATCCCTTTATCACGCCTACGGCAGCCAAAGGGCTGGTGGGAGCTATCCTGGGGATTGAGGATTTTGTCACCTCCGACCGGATCGGAATTGAACTGCTGCGGCCGGTGTGCACAGTGGCTCAACAGATGTCTATGCTGGGCAAAGACCCGGGCAACAGCTTCAACCGTCCCACCACCCTGGAGCTGCTGGTCAATCCCGGCTACCGCCTTTATTATACGGGAGAGGAGCATACAGAAGAGCTGCTGGATTTTCTGCTTGAGGAAAGGGCTGCATACACTACCTATTTAGGGGCGGCCTATGCCCTGACAAAGCCGGTCCTGCACCGGGTCTATGCAGAAGTGTCCTACCCGGTGGCTGAGGAGAAGGAGATCGAGTCCAGAACGGTTGTCCCCACAGCCCTTATCCGGGAGATCGTTCTTAAAGGAGAACGCTATTATTGCCGGGCCGGAGGGTATCTGTATGAATATAAAGGACAGCGGAGGTTTGAAAAGTCTGTGGACTTTCTCTATGAAAAAGACGGCAAACCCATTGCCTTCATCCCCAAAAGCCATCAAGAGGAGGGTGCTCTGGATCTTAGACTGGCCCGGTTCGGGGAGGATTGGGTGTGCCTGGTTTAATGGGCCTCCTGTGCGGCAGAGGCAAACATTACCAGAGAGGGACCGTGAGGGAGGTGAACGGTGCCAATGCTGAAATTAGCAGAGAGAAGCTTGGACTGGGCATTATTGCATATAGAAAAATATGGGGATACGGATATTTTTCCTGTGCCCTTTGAATTTGAAGCGATTCGTTATCAATGGGAACAAAGTATGCGGTCCTGGTTAAGAAGCCAGGATATACTGCAGTGGACACCAAGGCCATATAGAAGGTGCCTTACCCCCAAACACAGATATGGATTTCGTGTAGCAACCCAGCTTGATCCCCTGGAGACGATAGTGTTTACTTCATTAGTGTATGAAATCGGTAAGGATATTGAGTCGGCCCGGATTCCCAAGGAAGAGAAGATTGCATTTTCCCATAGATTTGCAGCGAAACCAGATGGCAGAATGTACGATAGTGAATACTCCTGGGATTTATTTCAAGACCATTGTGGAGAACTGGTGGAAAGCAATGACTACCGTTATGTGGTTATAGCGGATATCGCGGATTTTTATCCCCGGATATACTTTCATCCTTTGGAAAATGCCTTAAGTGAATGTACCCGGAAAAAGAACCACATAAAAGCAATTACTTCCATGATCAAGAATTGGAACTTCAGTGTTTCCTACGGTATTCCGGTGGGGTCTGCAGCATCCAGGTTGTTGGCGGAATTGGTCATAGATGATGTGGATCGAGGCTTGCTGAGTGAAGGGGTTAAGCATTGCCGTTATGTAGATGATTATAGGATTTTTTGCAAAAACGAACGGGAGGCTCATGAGCATTTGGCATTGCTGGCCAACACCTTATTTGAAAATCATGGGCTTACCCTCCAGCAGCATAAAACCCGGATTCTTCCTATAGAAGAGTTTTATAACCACTATCTGCAAAGGGAAAACAGCCAGGAGCTGAACAGTTTAAGTGCGAAATTTTATCATATATTAGACAGTCTGGGCATAGAAAACCGCTACGAAGATATTGATTATGATGATTTGGCAGCGGATGTTCAGGCTCAAATCGATAACCTGAATTTAATGGGTATTCTGAAGGAGCAGGTACTGGAAACGGAGGCTATTGATATACCGCTGGTCCGCTTTGTATTAAAGAGGTTAAAGCAGATCGACAGTGAAGAGTCCGTGGATTTTGTATTGGATAACATCAACCAGTTATACCCTGTGTTTAAAGAAGTAATCACCTATATCACAAGTCTTAGGTCGTTAAATACTGCGGATAAGCATGAAATAGGGAAAAAGCTCATTCAGCTCCTTGAGGATTCCATAGTGTCTCATCTTGAATATCACCGCTTATGGGTTTTTGACACATTTACGAAAGACCGTGAGTGGGATAATGAGGGAAAATTCGTGAACCTGTATAATAGTTACCACGATGAATTCTCGCAAAGAAAGCTGATCCTGGCTTTGGGCCGGGCGCAACAGCATTCTTGGTTTAAAAGCCGCAAACGGACGGTGAATCAGATGTCACCTTGGCTAAAGAGGGCTTTTCTTGCGGCGGCCAGCTGTTTACCGGGAGATGAGGCGGAGCACTGGTATAAATCCCTGCAAGGGAGTCTCGATCCGCTGGAGCTGACGATTACGAAATGGGTGCAGGCCAATCCGTTTTAGAATAGGATGAAGAAGGATGATGACAGTACCGGTTTACCCAAAGGGTTGTAGAGACTTAAGGATTAAAGTCTTATTGCGGTAATAGAAGGAAAAGGTTTGTCCGAAATAGGTACGCGCGTACTTATTTCGGACAAACCTAAGAATTTAAAGCTTGGTACGGGGAGGCTATACGTGGCTGGCAGGAGGTCCAATCCCTAATCCAGCCATCTTCTGTCATTTAACCCAGAGCGGATGCGATAGCATGGAGAGGCTTTGAGGAGAACTAGTTAGTGAAGGTATAAAAATGGAGAGGGAGCCAACCAAGGTGATGGTGAGTGCTTGAAGGATTTTATCTTTGCTTTCAGCGTTCTATATGCTAACATGATCAGGAAGGGTAGAAATTGATAGCCTGATGTCGAAGTGGGTTAGATAGGACTAGTAAGTCTATACAATAGTAAAAAAGGCGATAAATATAAAAATTACGAGTTATTCAGAGTCAGGATTTCAGCATGTATTTTGTCGTCGATGTGCAGTAAGGTAAAAACCCCTGGAGACCGACGACAAAGAATAGGGCCAAGTAAGCGGATTGAGGAGCAAAGATCAGTTTGGATAAATTCGGGTGCTTGCCGAAGATGCTGATTTAATGCGGGTAAAATGGGTTGTTAGCTTACCTATAAGGAATTGAAACTCGCTGGTGTTGGTATTATGAAATCTATGGAGTTAGGTTGTTAGCTTACCTATAAGGAATTGAAACACGAGAGTCTGGCAGCAGCCACCACAGAAGCAGAGGTTGTTAGCTTACCTATAAGGAATTGAAACAATAAGGGGCAAGGTTTTCGTAATAATCAAGTATGCCAGGTTGTTAGCTTACCTATAAGGAATTGAAACCCGATCAATATATTCGCCGACAATATGGAAGCCTTGTTGTTAGCTTACCTATAAGGAATTGAAACTGCGCTATGTCGACA
Organism: Pseudomonadota bacterium; assembly: GCA_023424585.1. Lineage (GTDB taxonomy): Bacteria > Myxococcota > Myxococcia > Myxococcales > Myxococcaceae > Corallococcus. Next base: position 26,181 of record JAFADT010000067.1, on the reverse strand, counting down.
CTTTCGGCGCGTTGTACTTCAAGTTGTTAGCTTACCTATAAGGAATTGAAACTCCGGGCGAAGCGTCAAAGTGAAGAATTTGACTTGGTTGTTAGCTTACCTATAAGGAATTGAAACCTCCTGAAGCACTGCTTCGTAATTCACAATAGTCACCGTTGTTAGCTTACCTATAAGGAATTGAAACACCTCAACCCATTGTCCCTTCCGGCGTTCAAGGAGAGTTGTTAGCTTACCTATAAGGAATTGAAACAGACAGTATCAGCACGGCTCCGGGCGGCGGGATACGTTGTTAGCTTACCTATAAGGAATTGAAACTCTCATCGATAGTTTTGTCTACGGCCCGTTGCTTTTCGTTGTTAGCTTACCTATAAGGAATTGAAACACATTTCGCAGGATACCGACTTCCTGGAGTTTTTCTGTTGTTAGCTTACCTATAAGGAATTGAAACATGAGCTTGCCCAAGGGTACAATTTAACCAGGCCGGGTTGTTAGCTTACCTATAAGGAATTGAAACCAGACTGCTGTGAGAATGTGGCCGACGCCAAGAGCATCGTTGTTAGCTTACCTATAAGGAATTGAAACAAAGAGACCGCGGACATCTATGAGAAGCTCATTTGCCAGTTCTTAGCTTACCTATAAGGAATTGTAACTGAGGTTGAAGGTCACAAATTTATTGAGTGCTGCTAAAGACAATTTAAAATAGAAAACTTTCTTAGCTTAGTATAGAATTAAAACAACTTAAGCAATAAGAATACTGCTTTGGGGGTGAAAAATTTGAAAAAGATGTTTTTAGCAGCTTCGGCTCTGGCATTGAGTTTGGCTTTGGTCGGCTGTAGTAATGTGAAAGTAAGTGTGGAAGAAAAGGATCAAAGTACGTTATCCGTAGAAAGCATACAGTTGGAACGAAAAATTATTATCAGAAACTCCATAGCCGATCCTTTGCCCGAAGAGGCTCAAAAAGCCCTGTCTCTGCCGGATAAAGGTGGTCCACAACGACTGCCCAATGTTGATTTAAGCACTCCAATCATAATTACTAAAATGCCTTATCCTGAAAGACCCCAGCCATAGCAATAACAGCGGCAGCGGCGGAATGGAGATTAGTATGAAAGAATTGTACATGAATCACTTTGCAGATCACTACGGCTTAGATGAGAATAGTTGTATGATTATTTTGCCGCTGGAAAGAGCTTTGATCGAGTCCCAATTAAAGGTAAAAGAATGTATCTTTTTCCCTCCCGATTTTTTAGATCTGAACAAAGCAGTATTTGTTGAGCCTTTCTCGACGACAATTAGGGGAAACGCAACATTTATTACTGGTTTTAAAAGCAGTGTTTTTTACAGGCTTCCTGGGGTAGCATTTGCATATAAGTTGGACTGGAATGCATTTTTTAAGGATTATTCCCATAAAGATGACGCAATGCTGATCAAGCAATTCTCACATAAAGCTGATAGAGCATTGGATATAGTTAGATTTGAATGCTGTAATATATCGAGGACTGGGGATTTGCCGGCAAAAGCAGGAGTGTTCAATAGCGCAGGCTTCAGCGGAGCCTTGCTATATAATCCTTATGATAATGAGGCATTTCGAATTGGTGCGAAAATAAGCACTTACTTAATTGCTGACGGAATGGGGCTTGATTTCCCGAATGAAATCTCCTGTGCATATGATGATAGTAAAGGCATTGGTCCAATAATTAAGCAAGCATTATTACTGTATACTGAAGTATTGGAAGCGAGCAACGATACGTCAAAGTTCTATAGAGCGATGAGTCTCCTCGAATTTCTGGCATCACCTAATGAAACACAAATCTTTAAGGAAGTAAAATCACAGATAATCTGCCACCTTGCAAAGGATAAAAAGAGCTATCATACCCTGTCCGATAGATTCCAGGAATTATCAGGCAAGAAAAATATGAATAATGAAGAAGTTGGCTACAGAACTCTAATCGTCCATCAAGGTAAGAGGATAGAGGATATTCTAAACGAAGCAGAAATAAAAGAATTATTTCTTGAATTAGACAACTATATAAAACTTATTATCTCGGATATGTTTTTGTATAAAGATAAATCCTGGGATGAATTCAGTAACTATCGAATCCGATTAAAACAAAAACTAAAGGTAATGTAAGGAATGATTAAAATGTTTTATGGTTATCGATGTATTAATAGAAACGGCAGTCATTACCCGGCAGATCCTTTACACAATGAGGATGAGATAAAAGTATATTTAGAGAAGCATATGTTTAAATATCCGGAAATTAAAATATGCAACTCAAGGGATGAAGTTCTAATCAGAACCATCGATGGCAGAATAATATCTCCGGAAGAGGATGAAGAATATAATAATCAATGGAAAAATTACCAACAATACATGAAGCAGAACTTTGAAGACATCGTTTAAAGCTATTCTTCACATAACAAGCCATTCCCGGACACTTAGCGGATGATGCATGGGTATAGACCCAGCTGATACGGTGGCTTGCCAACACCGTGGTTTTTCCGTTTTCCAAGTCCGGCGATGTCAAGGTGTACAGCGGGCAGGAGCTGTGCAGGATTTTTGAAGCGGCGGGAGAACAACAATTTGAAGCCTATGTAAGCGGTGTGGGCACATACCCTGTCACCGCGCCGCACGGAAAGTCAAGAACAAGGGAATGAACCCTGATAGGATCTACTTAACGGAGGGAGGTTTGAAGATGGATTGGATTACGGGGATACAGCGTTCCCTTGACTACACAGAGGCGCATTTGACCGAGAAAATCGACTATGAGATGGTGGCGAAGCAGGCCTATTCGTCAGCCTTTCATTTCCAGCGGGTGTTCAGTATACTTTGTGGATTTTCCCTGGGCGACTATATCCGCATGCGCCGCTTGGCACGGGCAGCCGAAGACTTGTTGTGCACCGACGATAAAATCATCCACATCGCCCTCAAGTACGGCTACGATACCCCCGAAAGCTTCTCCCGGGCGTTCCTGCGGTTTCATGGCATTACCCCAACCGAGGCGCGCCGGGGAGGCACCGTCAAATCCTTTTTCAGGCTCTCCGTAAAACTGATTTTATCGGGAGGCAGCACCAAGGACTACAGGATTGAAAAGAAAGACGCGTTCAAGATCATCTGCAAGAAAAAGCAGGTCAACAAACCCCAGGGGGATTCCGCCACAGAAGAAATTACAGCATTCTGGAACCAGTGCACCAAGGGCGGCACCATGGAGGACATCTGCAAATACGGTCGCTTTGATGGTCTGGGCGGCGTGCTGGGGATCTGCTTCTCCGGGGCTATGGCGGACGCCGCCTTTCCCTATGGTATCGGCGCAGAGTACAATGGGGTGCCGCTTCATGGAGAAGGGCTGGAGATTCTGGAGATTCCCCCATACACCTTTGCCGTATTCCAGTGCAAGGGTCCAATGCCTGAGGCGTTTAGGACCACCTATCAGCGCATCGTCACCGAGTTCTTTCCCCAGAGCAACTACCAATACGGCAATGGCGTAGAGCTGGAGGTCTACCCCTCGGCAGATGTATCCAATCCGGAGTACACCTGTGAAATTTGGATTGCGGTGAATGAGAAGAAGTAAGGAACATGGGGCGACGGGCTGGGCTATGGCAGGTAAACCCCGCAGCCTAATGCCACGGCATACTGGCCAATTGAATAGGTTAGGTTAAGATAGTGGGCAGGCTGTATTTCACAGAGATCATAAATCCTAAAATACAGCCTGTTTACTTATTTTTTGAAAAGAAGACGCCGGTTTGATGTCTTATTTTTAAAAGCAGCAGTGGAGAGTCAGTCCATTATCTCTGCTTCCCCACCGGCCTGATATATTTGAAAAACCGCTCCGGATCGTGATACATATAAATAATTCTGCCGGGAGTTGTATCAAAGCAATACCCCGTATCTGAAAAATCAAAAGTTTTCATAGCCATTTCCAGCTTTTCCTCCACACTGCGGTTTTCCTGCTCATAGTCAAACGGGCCGTGTTCAAAGACAAGATACTCGGCTTCGGGTATATCCATCATCAGCATTTGCGGTGGTACTTCCCCCTGATAATCAGCAGGAAGCCGTACACCGTAACATTCTGTGCGCAGAAAGCCCCAATCACAAAGCCTGCCCTCCGGGTCATGGATATACGCCATAAGCTGACCGCTGCCGCTGTTCACTTCCTTCCCCCCATCATCGTCCAATTTACCCTTGATACTGTCCAGCAAGCCGCAGATGGTTTCGCAGTCCTGCCCCGGAATCAGGCTTTGCTTCTGCCAGAAATCCCAATATCCATTGCTTTCATAGTTTTTAATATGCAGGAACTTGTGGGCGGGAATGGTTACAAAGTAAATTTTGACATCAACCGTGGATTTCATCATGCCAATCTCTCCAAATCCTAAAAAGTAGCGGTCGAAAGGATTGATTTTTGTACGAAGAACGACAGGCACAGGCTTCCTCCGGTATTCCCTTGGGCTTACGCCGTAGGTTCTCTTGAAAGCTCTGGTAAACGCTTCGTGGGAGGAAAAGCCATAGTCAAAAGCAATATCCAAAAGGCTTCTTTCACTGTCCCGAACCTCTTTCAGGGCAAAGGCCAGCTTTCTAAGCCGCAGATAATCCCGAAAGGGCATGCCTGATATTTCCTTGAATTTCCTGGTCGTATAAAATTCAGAATACCCCAGCTTGTGGGAAAGAAACCGCAGCGTTAATGCTTCATCGTGAGATTGCCTGATGCTTTCATCAATTTCATCAACGATAATTTGAATCTGCTTGTGCCACTCGTACATTTCTCTGTTCACCCCGTTTCAACTGCCCTAAATTTATTATAAGAAATAGAGAGCGTACCGCTTGATTTGACTTGCTATACTATGGAATGCAGCCGCCGGATGTTCTCTTGCTTTTTTCTCCAAAAAAGCTATAATTAGGACTAGGTGGAAATTAAAAAGTCGCCGTGACCTAAGAGTGTTGGCGCACTCTCAGGCACGAGCAGGTGAAACGGCACCTACACGTAACAGTCCGGCTGTCCACGACGACATTCTTATTATACAATGGGGCTCCTTTCTGCACAAGCGAAGCGCCTGTGCCGTGGGGAGTGAAGCAGGTGTAATGAGGTTGCCGGCTGTCGGCAGAAGGGACTGTGCGGCTTCACGCAACAGGAGATACAGCCTATTCCTGGACCCAGCCAGCGGGAAAGGACGTGTTCGCATATCGGTTATGCGGAGTTCTTTTCTGTTCACAGCCGGTTTGTTTCCGGTGGATTGGGGCTGGGTGTTAGGATTTCAGCAGATAACGAAGCATAGCGCATGTGTAGGGTGAAAAAGCCTTCCATGCGCTTTTTAATTTCCCCTATCAAAGCAGACGGCAGGACCGGGTTTGCTCCCGGCTGCCCTGCCGCTGCTTGACATAGGGGGTAATAGAGGAATATGACGGATTATAAAAGGATGTATTTTCAATTGGCGGCTCAAGTCGCCGATGCCGTGGATATCCTGCTTAAAGCACAACAGGAGGGCGAGCAGGAATTCATGGATGGAGAGAGTCTTGAGGAAGGGAAAGTCATGGTCATTGGCAATGAATGCGGTGAGTGTGACTAAGGAGGTCTGTCCCCAAACGCGACAACGTTGACGCGTTTGGGGACATGCTTATTGAGCTTGCCTGGTGGGTGCAGGGGGTTTCCGACTCAACTAAATGATACCCTCCATTATTGTCCTTAGCTGTTTATAATAGTATAATGACATAATAGTCTTGTAGAGAATTCGTTATTTAAACATCTATCTTCAGCGGAGGAGAATAGCGTGAAATATAAGATTGGAGATGTTCAGCGTATTCTTGGCATACCCGCCGAAACCCTGCGGTATTTTGAAAAAAAAGGACTGATCACCCCGTGTAAAAACGAAGGGAATAATTACCGCTATTATGATACTCTGGATTTGAATAAGCTGGTCGCCTATAAATCCTATCGCGGTATGGAGTTTTCCATGGATGAATCCTTGAAGATAGTCAATTCACTGTCTCACGCTGAGGTTACAGGCAGTATTGATTCCCAAATTAAGGTGATCGAAAATAAGATCAATTATTATCAAGCTCTGCGAATCCGGCTGGAGGAGTTAAAGCACTCCTATGAGCAAGTGGAGGCCATTGAAGGTAAATTTCGCATTACGGACAGCCCTGAAGTGTTTCTCTTCTACAATCAGGTCAATGACGCGTTTTGCACCGAAGAAGAGCAAGTAGAGATGACCCACAACTGGTTGAAGCAGCTTCCGTTTATTTGTTTGGCCCTCCATGTCCCTAAAGATGAACTGCCCTTGGGAAGCTTAGTCCATTATGGATACGCGATCAGTACCCGGTATGAAGAGATACTCACCCAGTTAAACGCCCCTGGAGTTCAGAAGATTCCTTCTCAAAAAAGCATCTATACCATACTGGCTTGTGAGTTCCTGACTCCCCGTGTTTTTACGGAGGTCCTTGACTATATGAAGCAGCATGACCTGGTACTCAATGGAGATGTTATCGGCTGGATCATCAACGAAGAGCGCTCCGCCACGGAGGTTATCCGCTACTTTGAGGTCTGGCTGCCAATAGCTGAGAAAAGTCAATAGTTAAAATCAATAGTAAAAACCAAACAGCCGGCAGCTTCAATAGGATCGAAGCTGCCGGCTGAATGCTGCAGATCCTCAGGACTGTTTTCGGCATGAGCGCTTGACTCTGTAGTTAGTACAGAGTTTATACTAATTGTGAAAGTGCCGCCTTTCATCATCTCATTCTAGATACTGAGAGTTAAGGGGCGGTTTATATAGTGGGAAAGACTGTTAATCTCAATGATTTACTTTTAGGATAAATTTATCAGAAGGAGATGGAGTTATGGGTATATCAAGACGTGAGTTTCTGACAGGTGTGGGGGCAGCCGGTCTGGTTGCCGCCACCGGAGGGGGGCTGGCCGGGTGCGCTCCCGCCGCACCGGCAGCCAGTGATCCCGTCCCCGCCCAAGGAAGCGCCGCCGGCGTCCCCGCCTCGGGAGAACTGATCCCGGCGGCTTATCTCAATCCCCAGGATTACGACTACCGCCAAAATACCACTGATTTCAAGACACTGTTTTCACCCCTGAAGATCGGCTCCCTCAATCTCAACCACCGCATGGTTAAATCCGCCGCCGGATCAGCCACTTACCTGGCCGGGTTTACCGATGAACTGCTCCAGTACTATGTCAACTTCGCCAAGGGTGGCGTTGAGCTTATCTGGGTCGAAGAGATTGCCGCCTTTGAGCCGCCTGCCGATGGCGGCTCCATCCCCGCGGCAACGATGGAATTTGGCCGGAAGCTCGTCAAGGAGTGCGGTAAATACGGTGCCAAACTGGGTTATCAGTGGGCTCAGTTCCCAAGCACACCGGTTGGGTCCATGACAGCCAAGGACATTGCCGGGGCACAAGCTCATGGCGTGGCCCTTGCTCAGGCGATACAGCAAATGGGCTTTGCCGCCTTGGAGATCAACGCCGCCGGGTTTAACCTGGGCGAGCAGTTTCTTTCCCGTTTCCACAACACCCGCACCGATGAATACGGTGCCGGCAGCCTGGAAAATCGCGCCCGCTTCGTGACCGAATGTATCCAGAAAATTAAAAAAGCCTGCGGCAGCGACTTTGTCGTACAAATCCTGATCGATTGCATTGAAGAAAACGATAACCTGACCAACAACGCCACCCTGATGACCTTAGACAACGCGGTGACCGCTCCTCACAATAAAGTAACCACCATTGAAGAAGGTATCGGTATGGCCAAGCTGTTCGAGGCCGCCGGCTGCGATTCCATGCATCTTCGTCTAGGTCCTCTGGGCAACCACCCTTGCCAATTCGGCAGCGATCTTTACTTTATCCTGAATGGGATTGAGGGTGCCACCGGTTACGGCACCCAGTGGGATTTCTCAAGGCACTGGCAAGGCCAGCTGATCGGCAACCATAGCGGTGCCGGAATGCTGATCGACATTGTCGCCCGGTATAAACAAGCCCTCAACATCCCTTGCGGCACCGTCACCTATATGGACCCGGCCCATGCCCCGGATTACTTCGAGAAGGCTCTGGCCGACGGCAAAGTCGATTTCTATATCATGAACCGCCCCCTGACCGTGGACTCCGACTATGTCAATAAGCTGAAAGAGGGGCGCATAGATGAAATCGCTCCCTGCACCCGCTGTCTGCATTGCCACATCGGTTCCAACGAGATGAACCGGGCCATGGGTTATTGCCGTGTTAACGCACTGACCCAGCGGGTCATGACCGATAAAGGCCCCAAAACCTATGAGCTTCAACCCGCTGCCGCAGCCAAGAACGTCATGGTCATCGGCGGCGGTCCTGCCGGGATGGAAGCCGCCCGCATCGCCGCCGCCCGTGGTCACAAGGTCACACTCTATGAAAAGAGCAGTTCCCTGGGCGGTAACCTCACCTTTGCCCGCATGGTCAAAGGGCCTCACGAAAACCTGGATGACCTTAAGACCTATCTGACCAAGCAGCAGGAGCGAAACGGCGTGACCGTCGTTTTGAACAAGGAAGTGGACGCGGCGCTGATAAACAGCACTGCCCCGGACGCCGTAATTCTTGCCGTGGGCTCTTTGCCTGGTGAGGTGGGGGCAAGCGGCGGCACGGTGCCGATCCTTGACTTTATCAAATTCATGGGCAACGACACCGGTAAAAACGTGGTGGTCTTCGGCTCGAACGCCCAGGCCTTCGATGCGGCTTTGTGGCTCACCGTGCACAAGAAGAAGGTTACCATTGTGACTCCGAATAAGAACGAAGATCTGGATAAGCAGCAGTCTCAGCACGCCATGCGCTTTATGACCACCGCCCTCTATTCTCTGGGGGTAAAAGTCTATCCTGAGTCCACGATCAAGGAAATCGGAGACGGACAGATTACCGTTGCCACGAATGGCGGGTTCGAAACCGTCATTGCCGCGGACTCGATCATCAATGCAGCCGATCTCCTGCCCAACAAGTCTTTGCTGGACGGGATATCCGTGAGAGAGACGTATGCAATCGGCGACTGCAACGAGCCATTTAACATCGCTTTGGCTATCCGGGCCGGCAATGATGTTGGCCGCACTGTGTAGCCGGCGGCTGTACTCTGCTTTTTAAGTCTGTTTTAATGATTGGCATTACCCCAACCGGGGCGCGCCTGTGCCGTGGGAAATGAAGCAGGTGTAATGAGGTTGCCGGCTGTCGGCAGATAACGAAGCATAGCGCATGTGCAGGGTGAAAAAACCCTCCCATGCGCTTTTTAATTTCCCCTATCAAAGCAGAGGGCAGGACCGGGTTTGCTCCCGGCTGCCTGCCGTAAACCGTTCAAAGTTTGGCGACTTAAGAGGATTAACTCCGTAGACCATTCTGGACGTTTATCGGGAGATACATTAACGATGCCGCTCATCTTTGACAGAATCTTTTCTTCGATGCCTTTGTACAGCGGGCGTCGGTTCGATTCCGACCATCTGCTCTAAGGTGAAAAGCCTGCAGATATGCGTATCTACAGGCTTTTTTCTTGCATCCGGCTTTACATCAGAAAAACAAAAGTATTGAAGTCCGGCCTGCAGGCCCGGCCTAGCCGATCTGATGGTGTTTAAAGGAGCGGTAGGCCAGGGGGGTGAGCAGGGCGCTGACGGCGGCGGCAAACAGGGGCAGGAACACATAGGGTTTCACTACCAGCCCCGGCAATTCATACTGGATGGGGTCCATCACCGACCACAGAGCGGTCATCTGGGTGGGGAAAAGGTGGTAGAGGCGGTAGAGAAGCAGGTTATGCTCGGAAACGCTGCCCAGCATGGGGGCAATCAGCAGTGCACTGATCAGGATAATCACGGCAAAGGGGGAGTGGAGCCTGGCCGATAAGACCATGGTGAGGGCCGCCGTCATCAGGCAGGCCAAGAAGGCGGCCAGGGCCAGGAGCAGGGCGGTATGGCCCATAGTCAGGGGATAAGGGGAGAAAATCAGATAAAGCTGTAGGGGAGCTCCGGCCCCTTCCCCGCCGAAAATCAGCCGGGAGAGGAGGAAGGTCAGGGCCGACAGCACCAGGCTGATCAGGGCGGCCAGGGAAAAGCCGGTCAGCAGCTTGGCTGCGATCAGCTTGTTTTTGCCCCTTTTGGAGGAGAGGATAAGCTGAGCGGCCCCGGAGGTGTATTCCCCGGCAAAGAGGGGGGCCAGGCAGATGGCAGTGACAAATCCTGCGGTCAGTCCTAAGGTGTTGATCAGGACGAAGAAGCGGGTATAGCTCTCTGTGTAAGCAAAGGTGAGAGGGGTTTTGACCTGCTCAGACAGGTTCAGAACCTGGGTCTTGGCGGCTTCCCCCATCTGGGTCTGCCGGATCATCTGCTCCAGCCGTTCCTGTCTGGTGGTGTAAAAGCCTTCGGCCTGAGCCGGGGTCAGGGCTTGGAAATCCTCCATGTTAAACCGTTTGGAGCCGGTATTGAACACACTGCGCACGATGCCGTAAAGGGAGCTGTAAGGCCGGGCGATGGTCTGATACTCCTCTGTGGCCTGGTAGGTATCGGCCTGGGGTATTTGGCCGTAAGCCCGGACGGTTGCCATGATCAGCTCTTTGTCCAGGGGGCGGCCGGAAAGGGCCCGGGCATAGTCCCGGTCTTTGACCATGGCCTCATAGTGGGTTTCATAGGGACGGCCCTCCAGATAATAGCTGCCCAGCAGGGTGGCCCCAACGCTGAAAGCGGTGATCAGGACAGCCAGCAGCAGGGTGAGTTGGACACGGGGTTTGCCCAGTATTTTTTTGTATTCAAAACCGACTAAGGTCCAGAATCCGCTCACTGTTCATTCACCTCCCGGAAATAGTAGAGATAGACATCCTCCAGGGTGGCCGGAACGTTCCGGGCCCCGGCAGGGGGCTGGCCATCGGCAATCAAACGCAGAAGCATTTCACCGCTGCTTTCCTGACGCAGGTTGATCACCGGATACTCCCGGCACAGGGCGTCGGCCTCAGCCTGAGGACGGGTGCATTCCCAGACTTTGCCGCCCATGGTGGCGATGATCTGGTCCCGGGTGCCTTGGTGAAGGAGCCGCCCCTCTTTCATGATCAGGATGGTGCCGGCTATATGCTCCACATCGGAAACGATGTGGGTGGAAAGCAGGATAATCCGCTCTGTGCCCAGGCGGGAAATGAGGTTGCGGAACCGTACCCGTTCCTTGGGATCAAGACCGGCGGTAGGCTCATCCAGGATCAGGAGCCGGGGATCGTTGAGGAGGGACTGGGCGATGCCCAGCCGCTGCTTCATGCCCCCGGAAAAGGTTTTGATCTTCTGTTTGGCAGCCGGGGTCAGGGAGACCTCCTCCAAAAGCTCCCAGGATCGTTTTTCGGCCCTGGGTTTGGGGAGGCCTTTCAGGGCGGCCATGTAAAGCAGGAATTCCAGGGCGGAGAATTCGGGATAGTAGCCGAAATCCTGGGGCAGGTAGCCCAGGGCGTCACGGTAATCCTCATGGCTCACATCCAGGGTATTGAAGCGGATGGTTCCGGAAGTAGGGGCCAATACGCCGCAGAGCATGCGCATCAAGGTGGTTTTGCCGGCGCCGTTGGCTCCCAGCAGGCCGTAGATCCCCTGCCGGAGGGTGAGGGAAATACAGTGGCAGGCCGGCTTCTTTTCGTACTGTTTGGTCACTTGGTCAAGTATAAGTTCCATTGTCGTTCCTCCAGTTGTTTGATGAATTGATGAATTTGCAGGATGATCAGCATCAGGCAGCCTGCCCACAGGGTCAGCCAGCCTTTCAGGTAGGGTTGGGTATAAAGGGGCCGGGCCATGTGGGGGGAGATGATGCTGAACAGGCTGACCAGAACTGCGGCGGCGGCACAGGCGTAGATGCCCTCGGAGCCGGGGATTCGGTTGAGGAGCCACAGGCAAAGGGCGCAGACCAGAAGGTAGGGGACCATGGTATAGGATAGGATCTGGAGCAGGCTGTAGGAGGACACCTGGCTGATAAGGCTGAGGAGCAGGATAAGGACAAGAAAGTTCACCGTCCCCAGAATACTCAGCCGCGCCATCACGATCTGGGGCAGGCTGAACCGGCAGCTGGCCTCCAGCTCCCCCATCCGGTAAGCGGCAAAGCGGTGGATTTCGGTCATGGTGAGCAGGGCCAGAAAGGGAAGGGCGGCGGATAGGCTCCAGAAGGCTGTGCCCTCAGGACTTGGGGCCGGGAAAGCTATCAGCCGGCTGAGGACCACCAGCAAAGCGGCGGCGGCCCAGATTCGCTTGCGGATGTAGCGAAGCTGGCTGAGGACAAACTCTCTATAGGTGAGTTTGGGATAGGCCAGCTGCTGTAAAAAGGCTTCCCTCCCCCTGGGAGGAGGGGCTTGGAAAGCGGCGGGCAGGGCTTTTTTGAGGTTTTTCTTCATTGGAAATCCTCCTCTCTCAAGGTGTTTTTCAGGGTGGTCAGGGCGGAATGGGTCCGGCGGTAAACGGCAAAGCGGGAGATTCCCAGAATGGCGGCGATTTCCCCTACGGCCAGCTGGTTGGCATAGCGCAGCAGCAGCAGCTCCTGTTCCTGTGGGGGCAGGAGCTGGAGGGCCTCACGGAGAGCGAGGTGCAGATCCGTCTGCTCAAAGCAGTCTGTAGCAGGTATATCTTCAGTGAGGAGTTCCGGCTGAACTTTGCGGAAGCTGTCAATGCAAAGGTGGCGGGCTATGGTATACAGGTAGGCCAGCCTTTTGCCCCGGCCCAGGTGGGGGCTGCGGGCAAAGTATCTGAGGAAGGTTTCCTGGGTAAGGTCCTCCGCCAACAGGGAATTTCTCACTTTATAATAGCAATAGCGGTAGATTTTATCGTAGTGCTCTTCCATGGGGATGGACATGCCAAACCTCCTCTCACCATGTTTAACGGTTGGGGGCCTATAAATGTGCGGGTAAGGATAAGTTTAGTTTAAGGGGGAGGCCGGGATTTGAGAAGCAGCCTTTGACGCAAGAGTGTCTCTTTTAGTAGGATTGACAGCTGAAAAGGCAGGAGGTATAATGACTATAAAATCAATGACTTTGGAGTCAATGAATATGAAAAAAAGCAGTCGCCAGCTCCAGAAAGAGCAAACAAAAGAAGTTATTTTGAACAAGGCCTATCAGCTCTTTGCCAGGCAGGGCATCATGAATACCCGTATGTCCGACATTGCCCAAGGGGCAGAGGTATCTCACGGTACGGTATTCGCTCATTTTCAGACCCAGGAAAGACTGGTCACGGAGGTGATCCACATCTATGGTGAGAAGATGGCGCGGCGCACTCATGAGGCGGCAAGTACCTGCGAGCATATGGAAGAGCTTTTGGCGGCCCATTTGACAGGGATTGGGGAGTTTGAGCCTTTTTATACCAGGCTGGTGATCGAGAACCGGCTGCTGCCGCCGGAGGCGAGGGATGTCTGGGTGTCCATTCAATCCGCAATTTCCTTCCACTTCAGTCAGGTTGCGCAAAGGGAGATCAGCTCAGGGCTTATTAACGATCACCCTCTGTATCTCCTCTTCAATACTTGGGTGGGCCTGCTCCATCATTATCTGACCAACGGAGATTTGTTTGCCCCGGAAGGCAATGTGATCGGACGCTATGGGGATATGCTGGTGGAGCATTACATGAGGATGATTCGCAGGGAGGGCAGCCAGGCCGTTGCCGCGCCCGGTTCCTGTCCCGCGACTTCATAAAGGTTGAATTTAAAGGGTTTAAAGAAAGAAGGATGACGATGAAAACGTGTATTGCTTGTGGTATGCCTATGACGGATTTTCTCATCCGCACTCAGGGCCTGGACAAGGAAGTCGCCCGGCAAACGGCCGTCCGCACCCTGGCCAAGTTGCCGGCCTGGCGGGAGATTGCTCAATAAAGCCCCGGCTAAGGGGATTGCATCCTGCTTCAGCCATTGTGTTTACGGCAGTCTGTCCGAAATAGGTACGCGCGTACCTATTTCGGACAGACTTTTTTTGGCTAAAAGGTTAGTGGGGAACAAAGAGCTCCTTATTGGTTATGAAGCATCAAGATGAATCGGGAGAGAGGTGAAGTGAATACTGCAGGGAAATTATCTTTGCTGTCACTGTTCCATATGCTAACCTTATGAAGAAGGGTAAACCTTGATGGCGGTGCAAAAAACGTGTTTACAGGAGGTATCAATGTGAAGTGGCCAACGCTGGAAAGGATGATTCGAGAACGCTTGGGATGAAGGAGATACTCTTAAGGTAATGAAAAACATTTATTTGAGTCCTGCGCAAAAGTATAGACCGCATTTCTCTTTACGAAAGATTGAACACCCTTAAGGTAGATGTATCTCAAAAGAGTCCGGCGCAGGTGGCTGATTTTATTATTGAGCACTGCTGAGGACTGATGAAATACAGGGCAGAAAGGGGGTAACCACGGAAGCGGTACCTTTCATTATGGCGACTGGGCAGTATGGCTGTAGGAGATGGACATTAGGCCGGCTGCAGTTCCTGGCATTGTATTGCAATCTTCAGTATGATAACATAAATATGGGGAGGGATAGCATGGATAAGTTGGATATTATTCTGGATAAGTTAGAAAAGTTGGAAGCTGGACAGGAAAAGCTGGAAGCTGGACAGAAGGAGATACAAGCCAATCTGGACAAATTGGAAATTGATGTTTTATCATTGAGAATGGATAATAAATCCATACATCGCAAACTTGATGTGATCGCGTCGGCGGTAGTTGTTACCCAGGAAGAGATCACCATGCTGAAAGCTCAATAAAATAGGTGATACACATCCGGTTCGCAGCTGCGCGACCGGCTTTTCTTTTTGTTCTGGGTTTTTGGGGTTCCTGTGAGGAAATCCCCGAAACGTATCCTGGGCGGCAAAACAGCAGAAAATATCATGCAGGGTCCCTCTTGTTGCGATAAACTCAAGAAAACAAACAAGGAGGACCTGCCATGCTGACACTGCAAACCCATACCGCAGAGCTGAGCGGAACCAGCTACGACATCGGATACCAGTTAGGAAAAATGACCGCCGCCATCCCGGTCTTAAGAGCGGCCCATACTGCCGCCGTGGATAATTTCGGCCCCCGGCAGGCGGTATGACTATATCCGCCGGCAGCTTGCCGGACGGAGGGGGATAACGAAGGAACAGCTTAAGCGGATGCTGCTGGCAAACTATCCGGAAGGACTCTGCTGTCATTACTATGAGGAATTTTTCGGAACCTGGGGGAGAGTATCGGCAGCTATATCAAAAAGCGCCGTTTGGCGGAGGCCGTCAAGAAGCTTCTCTATACCGACCGCAAGATTATCGATGTCGCCATGGCCAACGGCTTTGATTCCCCGGAAGCCTTCAGCCGGGCCTTCAAAGCCGCGGGAAGACTTCGAGCTGTACGACGGGCGTTTTTTGGGCTATGATCATCCCGGCTCCGAGGTGGATCTGTATATCCCGATCAGATAATCTGCAGAATCAGGATAACCTCTCTTGGTGATAGTTCTTTATCCTCCAACCTTATGACCACCCTCTTATGACCTTGCCTCTTATGTTCCCATCAAGCCGTTCTGTAAAGAATAACAAATCGGCTGCGGTTTTCCCGCAGCCGATTTGTTATTCTCGCTCGGTCCTACTATACTGAGGATGGGAGTGGTTGGAAGTGAAGCGTATTTTAATCATTGAAGATGATCTGCATATCGGCAACATGTTGGAAGAAGTGCTGGTAAAAGAAGGGTACGCCGTGGCGCGGGCCTATTCCGGGACCGAAGCCCTGCTGGCTCTTCCGGTGGAGAAGCCGGATTTAATCCTGCTGGATTTGATGCTGCCGGGATTATCCGGGGAAGACATTATGCCCAAGTTCAAAGGGATTCCGGTGATTGTGGTCAGCGCCAAGACCGATGTAGATGATAAAGTCGGGCTGTTGCTGGAGGGCGCGGCCGACTATATCACCAAGCCCTTCCATATGAAGGAATTGCTGGCCCGAGTCGTTGTCGGACTCCGCAAAGGGCCTGAGCCGGACAAAGCCGTCCTGGCTTTCGCCGATATCCGGCTGGACACAGCCTTGCATACAGTTTGGGTTGCAGACAAGGAAGTCAGGCTGACCCGGACGGAATATGCCATCTTAAAGCTCCTGATGCAAAATCCTGCCCAGGTTATCACCAAGTCCCTGCTCCTTGACCGGATCAGCGAAGACACGCCGGATTGTACGGAAAGCTCCCTGAAAATGCATATCAGCCACCTGCGCAGGAAGCTGCGGGAAGCCTCCGGTCAGGATTACATTGAAGCGGTATGGGGGATCGGTTTTAAACTGAAAACAGATTAAAATCCTTACTGAATCTTTACTTTTTTCTTTACTGTTTTCCCGCCCTTTGTCCGCTAAAATGTGAGCAGCAGACATGAAATTCATGAGGAATTCAAGGCAGAGTTCCTGGAAAGTTCATGCGGAAAAGGAGGCTTCAAGATGGATTATGTTCTGACAACCCAGGCCTTAAGCAAGCACTACGGACAGTTTAAGGCCCTGAACGGACTTTCCCTCCACGTTCCCCAAGGAGCGATCTACGGCTTCGTCGGCAAAAACGGTGCCGGCAAAACCACCCTGATCCGGCTGGTTTGCGGACTGCAAAGGCCCACCTCCGGCGATTATTCCCTGTACGGAGTATCAAGCCGGACAAGGGAGATTGTGAAATCCCGCCGCCGGATGGGAGCGGTGGTGGAGACGCCGTCCATTTATCTGGAGATGACAGCCTGGGAAAACCTCAGGGAGCAGTACCGTGTTCTGGGCTTACCCTCCTTTGAGGGAATCCCGGAGCTTCTGGAGCTGGTAGGACTGGCGGAAGCAGGCCAAAAGAAAGCCAAAAACTTCTCTCTGGGTATGAAGCAGCGTTTGAGCATCGCCGTGGCCCTCTGTGGCGATCCGGATTTTCTGGTGCTGGACGAGCCGGTCAATGGGCTTGATCCCCAGGGCATTATTGAAATGCGGGAGCTCATTTTAAAGCTTAATCGGGAGCAGCGGGTCACCGTCCTTATTTCCAGTCATATCCTTGATGAACTGGCCAGGCTGGCCACCCATTACGGCTTTATTGACGGCGGACGCATGGTAAAAGAGATCAGCGCCGGGGAGCTGGAAGAGGCTTGCCGCAAATGCCTGCGTGTAGAGGTTTCTTCCACAGAAACCCTGGCCCGGGTCCTGGACGGCCTGCAGCTGGACTATAAGATCCTTTCTGAACGCAGGGCCGATGTCTTCGCTAAAGTCAATATCTCACAGCTCACCCTGGCCCTGGCCAGGGAGGGCTGTGAGGTGATTTCCGTGCAGGAAAGGGATGAAAGCCTGGAAAGCTATTATCTGAGCATCGTGGGAGGCGGCAGCCATGGGTAATCTTTTAACTGCGGGATTTTACCGCCTTGGGAAGAATAAGGTCTTTTGGCTGGGGATGCTGGCCATGCTGGCTATTTCCGCCGGGATGATGCTGAATGCCTCCAGGCAGGCCGGCGTTATGATGGCAGAGGGCTATCTGCGGACCCTTGATGATTATTATTTCAAATTGGCTCCTGTCATCGGTCTGTTCTGCGCCATCTTTGCCAGCCTGTTCATAGGAACGGAGCACAGCGAGGGTACTTTGCGCAATAAGATCGTGGTCGGCCGCACCCGCCCAGCGATCTATTTAGCCAATTATGTGATCTGCTTTGCCGCTGGGGTGTGCTTTGTGGCCTTGTGGCTGCTGGGCGGGCTTGTGGGCATCCCTGTCCTGGGGGTGTGGGAGATGGGCGCCAATGGGGTGCTGCTTTACGTTGTAACCGCCCTTTGCTTCACGGGAGCCTGGACAGGCATGTTCACCCTGCTCGCTATGCTTTCTTCAAACAAGGCGACCACCGCTGTCCTGGCCATTCTGCTGGCCCTTGGCTTGTTGGTGGCAGCCGCTCTGCTTTATAACGGCCTTTGCGTGCCGGAGCTGAACAGCGGCATGGTGATTACAAAAAATGGCATGGAGATGGCAGAGCCGACACCCAACCCGAATTATGTGAGCGGCATGAAACGAACACTGTATCAGTTGGTCCTCGACTGCCTGCCAAGCGGTCAGGGAATTCTTATGGCCAACCGGGAACTGGGCCGTCCTCTCCTCTCCTTGGCAGCCTCTGGGGTGATCGCCTTGGTTACAACGGCTGCCGGTGTGTTCGCCTTTGGCAAAAAAGATTTGAAGTAAGGGCAGGTGAAAAAGATGCTTCCTTGGATTCTGTGCGCCGGTTTGTTCCTGGCCGTGGCTGTGCTTAGTGTCAAGATACGGCTCCTCCATCAAAGCATGGATGAAATCCGCGTGGAGTTCAAGGAGCGTCTTACCCTTGATACCAACACGCTCATCTCCATATCCTCCGCCGATCCCCGGGCCAGGCGTTTAGCCGCTGACATCAATACCCAGCTGCGCTTGCTGCGCCGGCAGCGCCGGCACTATCTGAACGGCGACCGGGAGCTGAAGGAAGCGGTGACCAACATCTCCCATGATCTGCGGACTCCTCTCACCGCCATCTGCGGCTATTTGGAGCTGTTGGAGGAGGAGGAAAAAAGCGCCGCCGCGGCGCGTTATCTGGCCTTTATCGCCAACAGGACGGAGGCCTTGAAGCAGCTTACCGAAGAATTGTTCCGCTATTCGCTGATCCTTGCTGCCCGGGATACCATGCAGCTGGAACTACTCAGCGTCAATGGGGTCCTGGAGGAAAGCCTTGCCGCCGTGTATCCGGCTTTGCTGGAACGCCGGATCACTCCCGTCGTTCACCTGCCGGAACAGCCCGTTAAGCGGCGGCTGGATAAAGGGGCTCTGTCCAGGATATTCGGCAATATTTTGAATAATGCCCTGAAATACAGCGACGGTGATTTGGAGGTGCGGCTCCGGGACAATGGGGAGGTCCTGTTTACCAATACAGCGGCTGCTTTGGACCAGGTCCAGGTGGGTAAACTCTTCAACCGCTTTTTCACCGTTGAAGCGGCAAGGCATTCCACAGGCTTGGGGCTGGCTATTGCCAAGACCCTGGTCGAACAGATGAACGGCGAGATCACTGCCCACTACCGGGAGCAAAAGCTAAGCATCTGTATTCGGTTTCTCTTGGCTGGGCCGGACTGAATGGAGGGGAAAGCCCATCAGCCCGCTTCCTACGTATCTACAACGATACCTTCAACAGCATCCGCCTCCGCGAGTACGACGGGCAGCATATTACCTTCGTGGGAATGAACCTGGAGATTGTCTTTCGGAAGCATCAGATCAACGCCGCCTTGCTTTCTTCTTCAACCCATGTAACATTTGGGAAACGTAAAAAGAGTTTTCTTGAATTATTGATACAAATATGATAGCGTAAAGAAAATTTGTATAAGGGAGCGTAAAATGATTGTGAAATCGCCGGTTTGCTGGAATTTGTACCGCCAGAATAAATATCCGCAAGGATCGCTGGCGCCCCTAACTGCCGTCCCTAAAAGAAAGGTCCTTGGCTACCGCAGGACACCGCAGTCAGGAGATAGCTTAACCAAGGACCAGAGATAGCTTTACTCATAGATAAGGAGGGCCTTATGATTGAACTCACCTTTAACCAGAGCGCTGGGGGAGGACTGAAATTAGCCCAAGCAATGCAGCAGGGACAGGAGATAAACAGTACGGTCCTCAGGATTGGCGGCAAGGGGGAAGAGGGCCGTGAAGCAGGAAAGCCACGTCCCTGGACTGGTTTGACCATGGAGGGCAGCCCCAAGGATGTGGAGGCGCTGACCCTTGTTTTAGATAAGGGGGATATATCCGATCTGGATACGGATATGAACAGCCGCCCTAAGCTGCTTGACCAATTGTTTGGGGATTATCCCGGAGTATCCGGGGAAATCTGGACTACCAGCAAGCAGGCCCTGACACGGCTTCAAGAAGCGAAAGCCACCCGGGAAGCTGTGCGGATCTGGGTCTGTGCCGGTAACCCGGAGGAATTATGCGGGCTGTATTATGTCTGTCATCTGCTGGAGGATGCTGCGGTGCCTCTGTCTATGGTGGGCATAACGGAAGAGGTTGAAAAAGACAAGGGGATGATCAGCTACCGCAGTGTAGGAGAAATCATCCCGGAAGCCTTAGGGGGATATGCCGCCGGGGCAAAGCCCATCAGCCCGTTGCGCCGCAAAGTCTATGCCGATACCTGGCTGGATTTGGTCCGGGAAAATGCCCCCCTGCGGGCTGTGATCAACGGAAGCCTGCTGGGTGTTCCCGAGGATTTTTATGATTTTGCCTTGCGGGCCAATATGCCTGAGGGAGAATTTAAGATGGCCTGGTTAATCGGCAGCACCCTGGGACAGATTCCCGGTGTGGGAGACCGCTGGTTATTCCTGCGGGTGCAAAAAATGCTGGAGACGGGGGAATTAATCAGGGTGTCGGGAGCCACAGAGGATCATCCCTATTCGGAAGTTGTAAAACGAGGGAAGCCCCCTAAGGCTGCTTTGGGGAGGTAGGATGGCTTTAGCTGCTTGGTCAGGGTCTTTCGGGGAGAGCTTACGCCTTGGCGGCGGCTTCCCCGGCCAGCTTGCCCAAGATGACGCAGAAGCCGTGGTTCATTCCGGGCAGGGGGGTAAGATATTGGTTGGCATGACGTGGCGCACAGGTTGATCCCATCCATGCCCGGCAGCATGATATCCAGCAGGATGATGTCGAAGTTATTCTGCCGGCTCGCTTCCAGAGCGCTTTGGGCTTCGTGAACAATTGTTACGTTATAGTTGCCGTCCCGGGGAGGGAGCAGTTTTCACCATGCTGCTGCCGGTGCCCAAGGAGGAGCTGCTGCTGCTGCCGCCAGGTTAACAAAAACGGGAGGGGCTTATGATTGAACCAGCCTCTGAGGAACCCTTAAGCCCATTGCGGAGGGTGGAAAAGGTCTGTCCGAAATAGGTACGCGCGTACTTATTCCGGACAGACCTTTTATGAACGGAAGAGAGATGAATAAGCGGAACTGAGCATCATGAAAAATAGCATAGTTTGTTTGTAACGAAACTTAACTTCAGTAGTCTTAACAAGGAAGCGAGGTGGTGAAGTGAAAGATTTCGACGCAATCTATTCCGAATATTATTCGGTTGTTTATAACTATGTCCTGACGTTGTGCCATGATAAAAATGCAGCCGAAGAGATCACACAGGAAGCCTTTTTTAAAGCGTTAAAAAGCAGCAGGCTCTCATCAATCAGGACACGGCCCTTATGATTCATAGGGTACTGCATAGATTAGAGGAACCGTATAAGGAAGTGTTCTGGCTGCGTACCTTTGGAGAACTGCCATTTTCACAGATCGCGTCTCTGTTTGAAAAAGCAGAAAGCTGGGCCCGGGTCATGTATCACCGGGCAAAAATGAAGATAAAGGAGGAACTGCAATGAAATACCCCTGCAATATCATACTAGACTTGCTTCCGCTCTACTACGACGGTGTATGCAGCATGGAAAGTGCTGATACGATAAAAGAACATCTCAATGAATGTGAAAGCTGCCGGGCTTATTATCAGAGGCTGCAGGCAGCCGATTCTTTGTCGGTTGAACATAACGGCAACGAGGAAGAACTGCGCAAAGCAGCTTCTCTGCAAGCAGTCAAGAAGAAAATTTTAGGCAAGAGGGTGCTGACGGCTGTCCTGTCGATTGCTATGGTCCTATCCCTGGCTTTCGGGGCTTTTGTCTATATGGAAAACAAAACAGTAGTGATTGGCTATGAGGATAATATCGGAATCTTACCCAAAGACGGTGATTTAATCGCTCACCTTTCGGGAAATACCTACACACAGGCAAGGTCTGTCCTTGTCACAGTAAATAAAAACGGACAAACTGAAACCAATTTATATTTCTGCTTTTCCACATCCTTGTGGGATGATGTGGTGGCGTCCAATTCAAGAACTTTTTCCGAATATGTACTGGCCTACGCAGCAAAAGGAGCGGGGGAAATTGATCATATTTATTACTTCACAGGAGAGTACAACGGCTTGGAAAACTTATCGGCAGAGGAATTAACTGAGGAAACCCAGGGTTCCGTTCTGCTTTGGAGCAAGTAAATCAGGGATTGTCTGCGGCTTCCGGCTCCAGATAACAAGGTGTTCCGTGTTCCCATAACTTAGCTAATATGGATACTTCCTTGCATTTTCCTTCAAACAAGCTATAATTAGGAATAGGTGGAAATTAAAAAGTCGCCGTGACCTGAAAGTGTTAGCGCACTTCCAGGCACGAGCAGGTGATTGGGCACCTACACGTAACAGTCCGGCTGTCCACGACGACATTCTTATTATACAATGCCGCCCCTTTCCGCACAAGCGAAGCGCCTGTGCCCGGGTGAAGTGAGTGTAATGAGGTGCCGGCAGGGAACAGAGCAGACTGTGCGGCTTCACGCAGCAGGAGATTCAGCCTATTCCTGACCCAGGCAGCGGAAAGGAATTGTTCGCATACGGTTATGCGGACAGCTTTTCTGTTCACAGCCGGTTTGTTTCCGGTTGAGTGGGATTAGGTGTTTAGGATTCAGCAGATAACGAAGCATGGCACATGTGTAGGGTAAAAAAACCTGGCATATGTGCTTTTTAATTTCCCCTATCAAAGCAGACGGCAGGACCGGGCCAGGGCCCGGAGCCTTGCCGCTGCTTGAAATAGGGGGTATAGACGAAATGACGGATTATAGAAAAATGTATTTTCAACTGGCGGCTAAAGTTGCCGATGTCATGGATATCCTTTTAAAGGCACAGCGGGAGGGTGAGAAGGAATTCATGGATGGGGAGCCGTTTCCTGAGGGGAAAGTCATGGTCATTCCGGATGAAGGCTGTGAGTGTGAATAAGGAAGTCTTGGCTCTGATTAGTAGAATACCGGAAACCGGGTTTGTCCCCAAACGCGACAACGTTGTCGCGTTTGGGGACATGGTTTCTCTCCAAAAGGAAGAAATGTACTGGTGGGAGGACTTTGAGCTGTAGGATGAAGGGTTTTTGGGGGGATGGCTATCCGGATTCAGAAGTGGATTTGTATATTCCTATAAGATGATGAATAGGGAGCGATTGATATAAGGGGTAAGTGGAGGAGCAGGCAATGATTTATTTTGAAACACCAAGGTTGATTTTTCGTGACTGGAAGGAACAGGATCTAAGGGAATTCAGAATGATGAATAAGGATTCAAGGGTGATGAGATATTTCCCCGAAACCCTTACAGAGCAGGAAACCGATTCACTCTATGAGATGATTCGCGATGAACTCAGTTTGGGATATGGAGCCTATGCTGTGGAAACCAAAGACAATCATGAGTTTATCGGGTTTATAGGCTTTCATAGAGCAACATTTGCGGCGGCATTCACTCCTTGTGTGGAAATAGCATGGCGGCTTAACTATGCGGCATGGGGAAAGGGCTATGCTACTGAAGGGGCAAAAGCGTGC
This sequence comes from Pseudomonadota bacterium, assembly GCA_023424585.1. Classification (GTDB taxonomy): domain Bacteria; phylum Myxococcota; class Myxococcia; order Myxococcales; family Myxococcaceae; genus Corallococcus. The sequence goes on along the minus strand of JAFADT010000067.1, from coordinate 2,904 downwards.
TTGGACTATGGATTCAATACCTTGGGATTGGATGAAGTCTATAGCTTCACGGCGAAAGCTAATCTTCCATCGGAAAATGTGATGAAGAAGCTTGGTATGAAAAAGGTTATGGAATTTAAACACCCCCATGTTGCAGAGAATAGTCCTCTATCTGAACATGTTCTCTATAGGTGTCAATTGAAAAGCCGGGAGGGAGACGGCTGAAAAGAATCAAGGTCCCGTCCTGTCTGATTCGGGATAGTTGGATAGTTGAGAAGAAAGGCTTAAAGGATTGCTGTCTTTGATTTTAGTGTTCCATATGCTAACATTATCAGGAAGGGTAGGGGACGGACGGATGTTAGAAGGGGATGGGTTAGGTTTAATTATGTGAATTTGCCGTCGGTATGGAGTAAGGTAAGGATGCTCCGGGTCTTTAGCCTGCCTATGAGGAATTGAAACGAGGTTGTTAATTCAGGCCATACCGAGGAAGGATGGGGAGCGGCAGAAAATGAATTTAGAGATTTATTTTAAACCTTTGCGGGAACCGGTTGTATTGCCTATTCACTATAATTATTTGGTTCAGGCAGCATTGTACAATTCCATTGATCAGGAGCTGGCGGCTTTTTTGCATGAGAAGGGCTATAGCGACGGAAACCGCGCCTTTAAGCTGTTTTGTTTTTCATTAATCCAGGGTGTGTATCAAATGGATAGGGTGAATAAAAGGATTGCTTTTGAAGGAGAGCTGAAGTTGACGGTATCCTCTCCGCTGCAGGATTTTTGCCAGTCCCTGGTCAATGTGCTGCTTACAAAAGGGGTTATGCGCTTAGGGGCCCAGGAGCTGGAGATCGATAGAATAAGTGCCGGTCAGTATAAGGTGAGAGAAAATAAGGTTATGGTGAGAACCCTTTCCCCGGTGGTGCTGTACAGTACGCTGCTCAGGCCGGATGGCAGGAAATATACGGTCTACTTTCAACCGGGAGAAACGGATTATAGCCGTTTATTCAATGAAAATCTGCGCAAGAAATACCGGGCCCTCTATGGCTCAGAAGGACCGGAAGGGGAAGTGGAAATCCGACCGCTGGGAATACAAAGGATGAGGATCGTCAATTATAAAAACACGGTAATTAAAGGGTATGCCGGTAAGCTGCTTTTATCGGGGCCGAAAGAGCTGCTTCAATTGGCCGTCGATGGAGGAATAGGAAGTAAGAACAGCCAGGGGTTCGGGTGTGTGGAGATTATCAATGGCTAGTAAATGTCGCCGTTGGGTCTGTCCGAAATAGGTACGCGCGTACCTATTTCGGACGGACCTTTTCATGGTAAAGTAATACTGGAGTTTAGTATTAAAAAGTTTACCTTTTTCAACAACCCCAGAATTTCGATTTTAATTTAATCTCTTCTTATGCTAATATTAGCATGAGAGATAGGGCTATTTCGTTTTAGATAAACTAGCCGGTTTATTCCTCCTACCACTAGATTAGAGGGAGGATAAAAGGCTAAGTTTTAATCGTAGCTCTTGTCGTCGATGTGCAGTAAGGTAAAAAAGTCCGGGGATCGACGACAAAGAATATGGCTAAATAAGCGGGCTGAGAAGAGAAGTGCTGATTTGGTTAATTTTGGTCAATGGCTATGATGGCTTATTTAATGCTGGTGAAATGGGTTGTTAGCTTACCTATGAGGAATTGAAACTATGAAAAGCGTGAATGCAGCCCTGTAACAGGGCTGCATGTTGTTAGCTTACCTATGAGGAATTGAAACCCGGGTAACTAACCATGGCCATCCGGATTTCTTGGGTTGTTAGCTTACCTATGAGGAATTGAAACCCCCTTCACATTCTCCTCAGGCAAAGAGAATTTGCGTTGTTAGTTTACCTATGAGGGATTGAAACCATTCCCGATCCCAATTAGCTTGGTGTTTGGCGGTGTTGTTAGTTTACCTATGAGGGATTGAAACTGGGACTTGGGTCCTTTATCCACATAATCGTATTCGTGTTGTTAGTTTACCTATGAGGGATTGAAACCCGATCTGATATGGACAATATCGTTGTGTCCGCCGTAGGTTGTTAGTTTACCTATGAGGGATTGAAACACTTTTTAAATGCGAATTCCCACCCAAAATCAGTAAGTTGTTAGTTTACCTATGAGGGATTGAAACGGCTTCTAATGCCTTTCTTTTCTCTGCAATCGTTTCGTTGTTAGTTTACCTATGAGGGATTGAAACTTGGGCGTACGGCACCACCATGGAGCCGGAAACCTTTGTTGTTAGTTTACCTATGAGGGATTGAAACTTTTTGTAATACACAAGTTGTATTTAAAAAGAAAACTGGTTGTCAGTTTACCTATGAGGGATTGAAACCCACATAAGAAAGACTGTCCGTGGTATTTGGTAACAAAGTTGTTAGCTTACCTATGAGGGATTGAAACCCGGACATTAGGAACTCGGTATGAGGAGACTCTTCAGTTGTTAGCTTACCTATGAGGGATTGAAACTTGCAATACTGAATCATCAAGCGATCTGTTGTGGATGGTTGTTAGCTTACCTATGAGGGATTGAAACACCTTCAGCCGTCAGTTCAGCATGTCCCGCCAAGCCTGTTGTTAGCTTACCTATGAGGGATTGAAACATGATATCCCACAATTTTTTCATCTATTATCTCTAGTTATTAGCTTACCTATAAGTGACCTTTTCTCGATAAAACAGACACTCCAGAGTTAGAGATTCTCTCAGAATCGCAAGATTGCTTCTTTTTTCATCTCAGGTATACTCCAAGCTGCTCTCTCAGGGGCCAGACCCTGAAACCGCGCCCCCGCCGGGTGGCAGAAGAACAGTCTTTAAACTGTTCTGAGGCATAAGGGTCTTGGCCATGTTAGCCAATCAAGAGCAAGGACTTCGTCTCGGCTGGCGCCACCCCTTGACAAGTATTTACTG